>CAYTVW010000120.1:0-5601 GCA_964441865.1 uncultured Acidimicrobiaceae bacterium | reverse complement strand
CTCCTCTCCCTCCGCGGTGGTCCGCCTGGTGAGCCCACTAGTCACGTCGATAGCGGATCGTCTGGGAAGGTTTTTGGATCGCTCCGGAGACGAAGGCCTCCTCCGAAGCATCCGACAAGCGGGTCTGTATCCGGACATCTCTGACGCTGACAGGGTGGCGATGTTTCGGATGAAACAACTCGGTTCTATCGCCGGATGGCTGGGTGGATCGATGCTACTGGCGTTCTCTGTCCCGTTCTCTCCAGGTCGAGCCACCGCGGTTGTGATTCTTGGTCTGGTGATCGGCGCCACCAAGCAGAGGGGCCGTCTCCAACGGGCGATCGAGGATCGCAGGGCTCGGATGAGGATCGAGATCTACACGGTGAACCAGCTTCTCGCTCTGAGGGCGAGAGCTGGGGGAGGTGTGGTACACGCTGTTCAGCAGATAGTGAACCGCGGAAGTGGAGATGTGGTCCGCGACTTGGCTGAAGCTCTCCGATTACACAGAGCCGGGACGAGAGCCTCGGAAGCCTTCCAGCGGATAGCAGAGGCCACACCTGAACCCTACTGTGCCCGGACCTACGGGTTGTTGGCTGTGGCAGAAGAACGGGGAGTCGATCTCGCGGATGGACTGTTGCACCTGGCGGATGATGTCCGAGAGGCACGGAGGGAAGCGATCAGGCGAAACGCGACCAAGCGGCGGGCAGCGATGCTGATCCCGACAATCGCCATCCTGGCTCCTGTGATGCTTCTGTTCATTGGGGCACCGATACCAAGACTGGTTTTGGGTTGGCAGTGAGTGCCGCCCGAGAAAGAGGAGGAGAGAGATGAGAGAAAGACTGAAGGCACTGTGTGCGAGGATCGTTCACAACGAGGGAGGGTTTAACACGGCTGAGCTGTTGGGGAACGCTGCTTTGGCGATCGTGGCATTGTTGGCGATCTGGGCTGCGCTTGAGGCGTCGGGTATCCGGGTGATCGAGTGGATCGAACAACAACTTCTCGGAAGCTGAAGCGGGAATCGGGTTTCGCAACTGTCCAGCATTTGGCTGCCGCGCTCCTGGCAATGACGGCCTTTGTCGTCCTCGCCAACCTGATCGTTATGCAGTTCACGATGGCCGCTGTAACCGGCGCCTTGGATGAAGGGGTTCGAGAGGGAGGACGGTCGGCCGATCCGACTTCGTCTTGTTTGGCGCGGGTCGACCAGGCCATCGGTTCGCTCTTGGCGGGTCCGCTCGCTGGGAAGATCACGGTGACGTGTAGGGAAGACGGGACATGGCTTAGGGCCAGAGCGGAAGGTGTTCTCCCCGGTTGGCTGCCAGCCGTACCTGACGTGCCTTTTGTCCGCGAGGCAGCAGCTCCCATAGAAGAAGTCTCATGATCAGAAAGGACAGAGATGGCGGATACGCCGCGATCGAGCTGGCGGCCGGTGTCGGCCTAATCCTGGTTCCGATCGTCCTTATGGTGCTGGCTTTCGGGCCGATGCTGGAGCGGCGTTCGTTTGTCCGGCTGGCATCCGGTGAGATCGCCCGGGCTTACATCACCTCGAACGGCGACCACCAGGCGGCTCTCACAGTGATCAGTGGTTTGGCAGAAACCTACCGTATTGGGCCAAACGATATCCGGGTCGGGATGTGTGGAGCCGAACCCCGGCCTTTGGCTGAAGGGGGAGCGACCGACTGCGGCCCGTTGGCGAACGGACAGATCGTGTCGGTGGAGGTGGTTGTTCTTGTCCCCGTTTTCACGCTTCCGTGGAGGAACGGAGCGGGAGATCCGGTCCGAGTGGGAGGGACCGAGATCGGAGACACCGACTATCAGATGGTCGACCTTTACAGGAGCTTGCCGTGATAGTCCGTCGCGACGAAACCGGTTCAACCACTCTTTGGATTCTCGCTCTAGGAATGTGCCTGATGTTGCTGGGAGGGATATCAGTTGACCTGTGGCGGATCCTTGCCGAGCGGAGAGAGCTGGCCGCACTGGCCGATGCGGCGGGAGCGGCGGCCGTATCAGCTATCAGCCTGGATGCGTACAGGTATGGGCAGAACGTTGAACTCGTTGAAGAATCGGCCCTTGAATTGGGTCTGGCGGTGATCGCCTACGAAAATGTTGAACTCAGAGATCCGCCCCTGATCTCACTGGTCGACGAAGACACAGTCCGTGTGGAACTGGCGCGGGAAGTGCCATTTACCTTGTTGGGCCTGAACTCTCGGTTGGGGCCAACCTTCATTGTGAGAGTGGTCACTACAACCGATGCCCGGATACGTCCCTGAGATCTTTTCCTGGGACGTTCACTTGATCAACAAAAGGGGGCGGCTCACAGGAGCCGCCCCCTTTCCCTTGTTCAGTCTTGATTGGCTAGACGAGTCCGTGAGCCATCATTGCCCGAGCAACCTTTTCGAAACCGGCCGCGTTAGCGCCGAGGACGAAGTTGGTTGGGTCGCCGTATTCCTTGGCCGCCTTACTAATGGCGGTGTAGATGTTGGTCATGATGTTCTTCAGCTCGGCGTCAGCCTTCTCGAACGTCCAAGAAAGGCGTTGGCTGTTCTGGGCCATCTCAAGCCCCGAAACGGCCACGCCACCAGCGTTCGCGGCTTTTCCAGGCAGGAAAAGGACCTTGTTGGTTAGGAAGACGTCTACCGCTTCCGGAGTGGAAGGCATATTGGCGCCTTCACCCACCGCGTAGCACCCGTTCTTCACCAGTGCCTTGGCACCCGTTTCGTCCAATTCGTTTTGAGTGGCGGAGGGGAGAGCGATATCGCACTTCACTTCCCAAATCCCCTTGCAGCCTTCCGTGTAGGTGGAGTTCTTGTGGTTTGCGGTGTACTCCTTGATCCGGCCTCGCCGGATTTCCTTGATTTCCTTCACCGCATTGAGATCGATCCCTTCGGGGTCATGGATGTATCCGTTGGAGTCGCTCATAGCGACCACCTTCCCACCGAGTTCCATCACCTTCTGGGCGGCATACACGGCTACGTTCCCCGAGCCCGAAACAGTCACCGTCGTCCCCTGGAAGGATTTCCCTTGGGCCTTGAGTGCTTCAGCCATGATGTAGACCAAGCCGTAACCGGTCGCCTCGGTTCGGGCCAAAGAGCCACCCCAGTCGAGTCCCTTACCAGTGAGAACACCGGTGAACTCGTTTCGGAGGCGCTTGTACTGGCCGAACATGAACCCGATCTCTCTTCCGCCAACGCCAATGTCGCCGGCGGGTACGTCGGTATCGGGACCGATGTGTTTGGAGAGTTCAGTCATGAAGCTCTGGCAGAAACGCATGATCTCGCCGTCGCTCTTTCCCTTGGGGTCGAAGTCGGAGCCTCCTTTGCCTCCGCCCATCATCAGGCCGGTGAGAGAGTTCTTGAGGATCTGCTCGAAACCGAGGAATTTGATGATCCCAATGTTCACACTCGGGTGGAGTCGGAGTCCGCCCTTATAGGGGCCGAGAGCACTGTTGAATTCCACCCGCATGCCTCGGTTCACCTGGAATGTCCCCTTGTCGTCCTGCCAGGGAACACGGAAGATGATCTGGCGCTCGGGTTCAACCAGACGATCCAGGATCTTCGCATCAACATATTCGGGATGCTTTTCTATGACCGGCTCGAGCGACTCGAGAACCTCCTTTACTGCCTGGTGGAACTCCGATTCACCGGGGTTCCGGGCTAGAACCTGTTCGTATACCGCTTGGGTGACAGTGTTCGTCTTCATGGACGTTCTCTTTCTGTGCGTCGTCGCGTTTCAGGATTTCGAGAGTCTGCGCGAAATACCGTGATTTCGCACGGGCTTTTCTTCGGTGGTCACGGTAAAC
Organism: uncultured Acidimicrobiaceae bacterium; assembly: GCA_964441865.1. GTDB lineage: Bacteria > Actinomycetota > Acidimicrobiia > Spongiisociales > ZC4RG35 > CAYTVW01. The sequence continues at coordinate 1,826 of CAYTVW010000120.1, read as the reverse complement.
GGGCGGGGATTTGATCGCGGAGGATTTTCCTCGGGTCCGCTTCTGTGGCGAGTGGAGCATAGGAACTGGAGGGGAGCGATCAAAGCCGAACGGAGATGCGGTCAGGGAGAGAGAAAAGACGAAACGAGATATCGATTCGGGCTTCCTCTCGACATGAATTGGCTTATTCTCCAAGGTCGAATCAGGTAATCCCAAATCCACACTGACGAGATAGTTGTTGATTCTTCGAACCTGGTATTTCTCGAGTTTGTGGTTCAGGTGGCCGATGGAATGCGGGTCGAGCGCACGACTTGCCCAGCGCTGGTCTCGTCGGAGACGGAGCAGAGAGGAAACGAATTGTCTGTCGTACAAAGGGGTAGGGTCGATGCGAGAGCCGACCACCGAAGATCGGCGGCCGCTGATTCGCTCTGCGCTCAGCATTCTGGAGATGGGGCTCAATGACTGTACTGGGATTCTCGCAGGCTCAGGGCTCGCGGAGAGCCGGTGTTTTGGAGATCGCGGTTCTGCGGTTTGGGTTCGTCGGGTTGGGTCTGGTCTCTTGTGGTCTTGCTTTCGAAGAGATTCGATCGGGGAGCAATGATTGGTGGGGGGTGATCCAGGTTGGCGTCGCCGCTCTGCTCACGGGGTTAATGCTGGCGCAGAAGCGACATTCCGTTCATCTGATAGCTCTGGCGGGGACCGTGGCCGTCGGGCTACACGGAGGCGAGGTCGAACCCTATTCGCGGTGGCCTGTGGTGGCGTTGGTCACTCTCCCTCTGCTGGCCATGGCGTTTGCGCGAGAGAAGCCGATGATCGTTCTGGCGATCGGGGCAGCATTGGCGGTCGGATTCGCCGCGACATGGCCCCAGGCGTACCCGGCGGGGACACTGTGTGTCCTTGCCGTAGCTGTCCTGGGGCTTGGTCTGATTGTGATCAGGGCCAACGAAGAGCAGCGGAAAGCGGCGCGGCGATCGTCTGCATTGTTCAGTTTGTCTCCGACCCCGATGATCGATGTCGACTACCGCAAAGTGTTGGACGAGTTCAAGAGAATGGCTGACGCGGGGGTTGTGGACATCCGGAGGCATTTTCGCGAGAACCCGGGTCTCGTAACCGAACTCGTGATGCTGATTCGCCGGGTCACTGCCAACCGGGCAATGGCCAAGCTTTTCGATTATGAGGCGATCTCAGAGTTTCTTTCGGTGGGATATGGGACATCTCTGAGTCTCGAAGTCAAAGAGATGTTCGTTGATGTCTTGGCCGAAGTGTGGCGCGGAAATTTCGAGTTTCAACGTGTCATGTCGATCCCGACTTCGAAAGGGAAGCATCTTTGGCTCGACGTCAGGTGTTTCGCTCACCCTGAACGGCCGGGGAGGATGCTTGCCACCTTGGTTGATGTCTCCGAACTGGAGGAGAACCGGGCGAAGCTCAGGGAACTCTTGCGCTCGAAAGATCAGTTCGTGGCTTCGATCTCTCATGAGCTTCGGACGCCTCTCTCGGCTGTGCTCGGGTTTCTTACCACTTTGAACGAACAACGTGACGCTCTGTCTCCGCACGAAATTGATGAATTCCTCTCTCATGCCACATTGCAGGCGGGGGAGGTATCCAACATTGTCGAGGATCTTCTGGTAGCGGCACGAGCGGATGTGAAGGAGATTTCTGTATCACTCGGAGCGATGGATGTAGTGGCCGAAGCGAGGGCGGTTGTAGCGGTCACCGGACGTTTCGAGGTTCAAGGGCGTCGTGATGTCCCGACCGTGTGCGCCGATCCCATGAGGTACCGCCAGATAATCAGGAACTTGGTCACAAATGCCATCAGGTACGGGGGGGAGAAACGGAGGATTGTCTTT
>CAYTVW010000119.1:0-5669 GCA_964441865.1 uncultured Acidimicrobiaceae bacterium | reverse complement strand
CCCCCGAAGAGCCCAACGCCCATCCCCACGATTGTCCTTCGAATAGCCGCCATCCGGATCACATATCGGAACCCGTGGACCATGTCGCGGACTGGAGCCCTCCAGTCCCCTCGACTTTTCGATTGTCTCTCGGCCGAGATCTCCAACTTGGGGATTGCGATTGTCATGACAATGATCGCCGAGAGGATGAAGGTGAAAGCGTCGATCGCGAAGGCTGCCGACACGCCGTCTTTTGGCGCGCCGAAGGAGGGGAGAGCGGTCGCGATGCTCGCTATGAAAGCGAAGACTGCCGACCCGACTGGTGCGGTCCCATAGGCTGATATCAAATTCAGGCCGTTGGCAGCCATCAGATGACGCTGGGGGATAATTTGGGGGGTCACAGCATCACGCACAGGTTGACGGACCAGGGATAGAACCTCAATCAGGAAACTGATCAGGAATAGGTCGCGGTAGTTCCCAACCAGGACAAGGACCATCACCAGGCAAGCCCGCCCGATATCGGAGACGATCATGATCTTCTTCCGGTCGAACCTATCGACTGCCACCCCTCCGACTATCCCGAAAAGAAGGCCCGGGAGGATGCGTCCGGCCAAAGGAACCAGCATGGCGGCTGGGGCTGAACTCCCACCTCCGGAGATCCGTCCCGCCAGAGAAAACGTGGCGAAAAGAGTTATCCAATCACCCAGGCTGGATATGGTCTGCGACCAGAACAAACGGGCGTAAGGACCCGAGAAGATGAGTTGCCGTCCCCGAATATGCTCAGTCTTTGCGTTCACAACCTTGCAGGCTACCGGGCCCGGACCCCGGTGGGAAAGCCAAGAGAGCTTGACAGTATTCGCTTGACTACCGTAGCTTCCCACCGTGCCCAAGACCCTCGTCATCGTCGAGTCGCCCACCAAGGCCCGTTCGATTGGCCAGTTTCTCAAGAAACTGGCTCCGGATGTTGTCGTCGAGGCATCCATGGGACATGTCCGCGATCTTCCCGCCAGTTCCAAGGCACTTCCCGAGCGTTACCGCAAAGAACCGTGGGCATATCTGGGCGTCAACATCGACGAAGGCTTTGAACCGGTCTACGTACCAGCGAAATCGCGCAACGAACAGATCAAGAAACTGAAATCTCTCGTAAAGGATGCGACCGAGCTTTACCTCGCCACTGACGAAGATAGGGAAGGCGAGTCAATCGCCTGGCATCTCACCGAGATCCTCAAACCGAAAATCCCTGTCAAAAGAATGGTGTTCCACGAAATCACCGAGAGCGCTATCCGAGATGCGTTCGCTAACCCACGCGATATCGACCTTCGGCTCGTTGAGGCTCAAGAGACTCGGCGGGTTCTTGACCGCCTCGTCGGATATGACGTCTCCCGAGTGCTGTGGCTCAAGGTCTCCAAAGGACTCTCAGCCGGCCGCGTCCAGAGTGTCGCCGTCAGGATTGTGGTCGAGCGGGAACGAGAGCGGATCGCATTTCGATCAGCGTCGTATTGGGATATCACTGGTGTCTTCTCAAGAACCGGTGAGGAACACGAATTCGAGGGTCGCCTAGTCTCGATTGACGGACGCCGAGTGGCAAGCGGCCGCGACTTCGCCTCCGATGGAATCCAACAGGGTGAGGCTCTGCTTCTCAACGAAGATTCGGCCAGTGAGCTGGTCGACACTCTTTCGGATTCCCACTTCTCGGTCGAGTCAACCGAGACCAAGCCGTACACCCGTCGGCCGTATCCTCCGTTCCGAACTTCGACTCTCCAGCAGGAAGCGGGACGCCGCTTACGGTTCTCCACCAGTCGGACCATGTCGGCGGCTCAGCGGCTATACGAAAACGGATATATCACCTACATGCGAACCGACTCCGTCACGGTCGCATCTTCCGCGATAACGACCGCCCGCGCTCAGATCAGCGAGCTTTTCGGGTCCGAATACCTCCCCAGCAAACCCCGGGTATATCTTTCCAAGGCGAAGAATGCGCAAGAAGCACATGAGGCAATTCGTCCAGCGGGCGAAACCTGGAAAACCCCAGCTCAAGTCGCCCGAGAAGTCAACCGCGACGAAGCAGCACTCTACGAGCTGATCTGGCAAAGGATGCTTGCCTCCCAGATGCCCGATGCCAGCGGTGAAAGCCTTTCTGCGGTGATCTCGGGGACAGCATCGGACTTAAGAGTCGTTCGCTTCTCTGCAACGGGCCGCACTATTAGTTTTCCTGGGTTCCTGAAGGCGTATGGATCGGGTTTCGCCGACGACGGCGACGAGAAGCAACCTCCGCTCCCACAACTCCAGAGCGAAGACGCCCTAACCGTACGCTCGATCACCGCGAACGGACATGAGACCAAACCGCCTTCGAGGCTGACCGAGGCAACCCTGATTCAGAGGATGGAAGAGCTGGGCGTGGGAAGGCCTTCAACCTACGCCTCCATCATGACCCGGATCCAAGACGCTGGGTATGTCTTCAAGAAGGGACAGGCCCTGGTCCCCACATTCACCGCGTTCGCCGTAACCAATCTCCTGGAACAGGCGTTCCCCAATTTGGTGGATTACGCCTTCACGGCGCGAATGGAGAACGATCTCGACCGGATAGCTGGCGGTGAAGAAGAGAGAATCCCCTGGCTGACTCGTTTCTACCTGGGCGACCAAGGTCTCAAGGAACTCATCGAATCCAAACTCGGTGAGATCGACGCCCGATCGATCAACTCATTCCCCATCGGCGTCGACGAACACGGACGCTCCATCGTGGCCCGAGTCGGGAAATACGGGCCGTTCGTGGAGCGGGAAGAGGATCGTGGCTCCATCCCCGACGATCTCGCCCCTGATGAACTCACCGTCGAGAAGGCGACCGAACTCATCGATAGCCAATCCAGAGGCGACAAGATCCTGGGAACCGACCCCGAGTCGGGTTTGACGGTCCTGGCTAGAAACGGACGGTTCGGGCCCTATGTTCAACTCGGCGACCAACAAGAAGATTCCAAAGAGAAACCGAAACGAGCAAGCCTCCTCAAGACCATGGATTTGGATTCCCTCTCCCTCGACGACGCTCTCAAGCTCCTCTCTCTTCCGAGGCTCGTAGGTAATGACGAGAATGGCGTACCGATCGAAGCCTTCAATGGTCGCTATGGGCCGTACATCCAACGAGGCGAAGACCGGCGGAGCCTTGCGAGCGAAGAAGAGTTGTTCACCGTTGACGAGGCTTCGGCGCTCAAGCTCCTAGCAGAACCTCCCCGCCGTCGTGGCCAACAGAGATCTTCGCAAGCGCCTATTAGAGAACTCGGAGAGGATCCCGTCTCAGGGAATCCAGTGACTCTCCGCACTGGGCGATTCGGGCCGTATGTGACCGACACGGTTGTGAACGCCTCGCTGCGAAAGAGCGATTCGGTCGAAACTATCACCATCGAGCGGGCGGCTGAACTCCTTCAAGCCCGAAGAGATCGGATGGAGAGCTGATCCCCTGATCTTGGCCGCCGGTTCTTGACGGACTCCACATCTGCCCTGGCCACCGTTGACCCTGGGAATGTTTGTCCTAGAGTCCCCCAGATGTTGTCTTCAGAAGGTAAGGCCAAGAGAGTCCGGATCGAGCGGGGCGGATATCCCATCGACGGTCCCGTCATATGGGCAGCTGCAAATGCTTTCAAGAACGCTGGCTGGGAAATCGGGAGCGATGACGCTCAAGCAGCGATCTGTCACGGAACAGGTTGCTTGACGACCGGTGATCTTCCAGGCGTCTACCTGGCTCCGCCAATCGCCGATCCAGAATTCTACGATCGCCTCCGACAAATCAAGGGGCCCCTGCTCGTAGTCGGCTCGGTTCTGGCTAATTCGTGGGTACCCGCCCAAGCTGCCCGGATCCGCAACGCCGAGATCCTCCAACTTTTCAGGGTCAACGAAGATTTCGTAGTCGAGGGAGATCTCTCAGCCACACTCGATGCTCTAAAGAGGATCTCTGCCCGGATCGAAGCTCTGGTGGTGCGGCTGTGAAACGTCTTTGGATTCTTCTATTCGTCCTGGCCACAGCCTGCGGAGCCAATCCGACCACTACCACTACTACCACCTCCACCACTACGACCACTACCACTACTACGACCACTACTACGACCACTACAACGACCACTACAACCATTCCGCCTATCCCCGCCGACTGCACCATCGGCGAAGACAATCCCACCGGAGAGCTGATCCTGGTTCCCGGAGAGAGCGAACAGATCGGCGACGGAAAGATCTTGACTTTCACCCTCTCGATCGAAGAGGGATTGGGTCTCGACCATCAGTGCGTTCTCGACAAGATCCTCGACACAATGGCGGATCCCCGAGGCTGGACCGCCCACGGGAAATTCGGTTTTCGACAAGTCGAATCCAACCCCAGTTTCCGGATGATTGTGGCTTCACCCGACCTAACTGATCAGATCTGCCTTCCTCTACGAACCGGAGGAATCTACTCGTGCAGCCCGGGCGGCCGGATAGTCCTCAACGTTTGGCGCTGGCGGACCGGTATGCCCGAATACGAATACGACCTTGAGGATTACCGCCGTTACGTCATCAACCACGAGCTCGGACACCAGCTCTGGTTCCAGCACCAGAAATGCCCGGGCACAGGCCAGTTAGCGCCGGTGATGATGCAGCAGAGCAAGGGTTTGAACGGATGCCTCCCCAATCCGTGGCCGTACCCAGACCACAACCAGGACTAGGTCGAGCTGACTCCCAACGGTTTAGAGAACCTTGGCGGCCATCTCAGCCAATGGGCTCCGGACCGATCTCTCCAACATCACATGTCCAAACAAGGAAGTTCCTCGGAACTTCTCAATCAAAGCTGCCATGCCTCCGTAGGGAGAAATATAGGGATTGTCGACCTGAGTCAGATCTCCACAGAAGACGACTTTCGAATCCTTACCCATCCGAGTGAGAATCACCTTGAGTGTGGACAGCTCCAGGTTCTGGGCCTCATCGATGATCACATATTCACCGGTAATCGAGCGACCCCTCAGATATGTGACCGCCGCCATCTCCAACTCGTCACGTTCAACCAATTCGGCAATAGCCGCTTTCGCCCCGTCGACACCCGCGTCGGCAAATAGCGCGTAGAGGTTGTCGTGAACAGCGGCCATCCAAGGAGCAAGCTTCTCACCGAGATCGCCGGGGAGGAACCCGACCTCCTGCCGCCCGACGGCAACAAGAGGCCTGTAGACCGAGACCTTCCGGTAACGACCCTGTTCCAGTACCTGTTCGAGCCCAGCGGCGAGAGCAAGGAACGTCTTCCCAGAACCGGCCATCCCCATCATCGAAACAGCTGGAATGTCCGCGTCGAGGAGGTGATGCAGGGCAACGGTTTGCCGAAGGTTCTTCGCTTCGATCCCGAATGCTTTCGGGTGGTTCGTCACCCGTTCGAGAATTGTCACCGGTTCGGATTGAATAACTCGGGCAATTGCAGAATGAGATACACCGGATTTGAGGACCACAAACTCGTTGAGTCGAGCCTCAAGGTCGGAAACCTCAAGCTTCCCTTGTTCAAATAGTGCGTCGATGACCTTGTCGTCACACACATGCTCGACGACTCCCGAAGCGACTTCATCAACCGGGACCGTATCGCCCCGGTAGTCTTGGACTTCGATCCCTAACTGGGCACCCTTGATCCGGAGCGAAGCATCTTTCGTGACAAGAATCGGGGGTTTCCCGTCGCTCTCCATGTTCAAACA
>CAYTVW010000118.1:0-5693 GCA_964441865.1 uncultured Acidimicrobiaceae bacterium | reverse complement strand
AAGGCCTCGCGAAGCTGGGCGTTACCCCCACCATGGTTACAGTCGCTGGCCTGGTTGTCGCCTTGGCTGGGTCGGTCCTGGTCGGGACCGGGAGGTTCGTTGTGGGAGGGATCGTTTTCCTTGTCGGATCCTCGCTTGATGGTCTCGACGGATCGGTTGCTCGGGCATCGAACAGTGCATCGGCTAGGGGAGCGTTCTTGGACGCGACTGTCGATCGACTCGGAGAAATCGGCGTCTTGACGGCGATCGGTTTGGCTCAACGCGAAGAATCGTGGTTGGTCCTCCTTCTGGCTCCGATTGCCATGGCTGGAGGGTTGATGATCCCGTATCTCCGGGCGAAAGCGGAGGCTGAAGGCCTAGACGGAAGGGTCGGTCTTATGGGTCGAGCCGAACGAGTCATTCTGGTCTCAGCTGGGCTAATCGCCGGGGTGATCGAACCGATGCTTTGGGTTTTGGCTGTTCTCAGTTGGGTGACCGTTGGCCAGAGATTCTTCGCCACCTATTTTTCGATTGATCGGTGATGGGTCTAGTTCGGTATCTCTTGCTGCGGTTTGCGGCGGGTGTAGTGGGTCTGATGCCTTTGAGCCTCGCTCGCCGGATAGGTCGGTGGGGGGGTGGAATTGCGGCAGTATTCATGGGAAACGCTCGTCGCATGGCCCGGAGACACATGACCCGTTCCGGATTCGAAGAGTCTGAGGCGGATGCTGCAGTTGTCGAGGTGTTTCGGAATTACGGAGCCTATTGGACCGAGTCGATGTGGATGCGTCCCCGAAGATTCCGGGAAATCATCGATACGACGATTCTGGAGGGTAGAGATCTCGTTGAGGAAGCACTCGCTGAACACAAGGGCATGATTCTTGCTCTCCCTCACATGGGAAACTGGGAATTCGCCGGACCATTGGGGACGTTGATTGGGTTTCGGTTGGTGGCGGTGGCCGAGCGTCTCAAGAACCGTTGGATCAGAGATTGGTTCGTGGATCTTCGATCACGACTCGGAATCGAAGTCTTGTTTGCTGGTGACCGCGAGACAATGAGAGCTCTGGAAGCAGTGTTGAACGGTAACGGTGCCGTCGCTCTTGTATGTGACCGCGACCTCTCACGCAAGGGGATTGAGGTCGAGTTCTTTGGTGAGAAGACGACCTTCCCGGCGGGCCCCGCGATGTTGGCATTACGGACCGGCGCTCCGATTTTCCCGGTAGCGTCGTACATGGATAAGAAGGGCGGGCATCGGGTGGTAGTGAAGCCCTCGGTCGAAATCCCGCAAGGCCTCGACAGGTCGGCAACCCTTTCGGCGGTGACTCAGAACCTGACCCGGGAGATTGAAGGTTTGATCAAAGTCCATCCGGAGCAGTGGCATCTTCTTCAACCCAATTGGCCGAGCGACCGTGAAGAGGCTTCACCGTGAAGATAGGGCTGGTCTGCCCGTATGACATAACTGCGGCCGGAGGTGTGCAGCAACAGGTGTCGGAGTTGCAGTCTTGGCTCCAACGGGAGGGAGTCGAAGTCGAAATCGTTGCCCCAGGTGTTTCTGATGAGTTGGGGAAGGTCCGGACATTCCGAGGGAACGACTCAAAAGTCCCGATAACGCTTTCATCCGGCGTGAGCCGGGCTGTGAGAGATTGCCTCAAGGATGTCGACGTTGTGCATGTCCACGAACCTTTGGTCCCCCGAGTCGGGTGGGCGTCGCTGTCTACTGGGAAGCCCACGGTGGCAACGTTCCACGCTGCGCCACCTCGATGGGTGAGAGGGTTCTACCGAGTATTCGCTCCGAAGCTTCGTCGGATGTTCGAGGATGCAGCGTTGACGGCTGTGAGCGATGTCGCGGCTGCTGCGCTTCCGTTCAAGAATGTCGCCATCGTCCCGAATGGGATCGATGTCTCGTCATATAGGACGGGAGCAGAGAAGGTGTTCGGGCGAGTGGCATTTCTCGGTCGCGACGACCCGAGGAAAGGATTGGACATTGCCCTTGAGGCTTTTCGGATCGTCAAAGAGGGTGAAGATCGGGCCGAGTTGATCGTAATGGGCGCTGACAGACGGGAATCGCTCCCCGGTGTCAGATTCTTGGGGCGAGTCAGCGAAGAAGACAAGAGGAAGTGGCTGGATAGTTCCCAGGTTTTCTTGGCGCCAAATACCGGCGGAGAGAGTTTCGGGATCGTCGTGGTGGAAGCCATGGCGGCGGGATGCGCGGTGGTAGTGAGCGATATCCCTGCCTTCCGAGGGGTCGCAGGCGGGGCCGGGAGCTTCGTACCCGTCGGGGAGGCTCGCGGGTTTGCATCCGCCATCTTGGATCTCCTCAACAACCGAGAATCCCTAGCCGAGACGTCTGCGAAATCGGTTGAAGTCTCAGAGAAATTCGATTGGAGAGGGGTCGCGGCCTCCTACCTCAAACTGTATAGGAGAGTCTTCGAAAAGTCGTCTTGACTTGAGTTGTAGGATTGACTTTAAGGAGATCAATATGGAACGAGGAACCGATCTGGTTAAGCGAGGCTTGGCCGACATGCTGAAAGGCGGCGTCATCATGGACGTCGTCAACGAGGAACACGCCCGGATAGCTGAGCAAGCTGGGGCGGTAGCGGTCATGGCGCTTGAGCGCGTTCCCGCGGACATTCGTAAAGATGGTGGGGTAGCTCGGATGTCGGATCCGGAGATGATCGCTCGGATTCAAGAAGCGGTCACCATTCCGGTGATGGCAAAGGCGAGAATCGGACATTTCCTGGAAGCCCGGGTTCTCCAATCGTTGGGGATCGACTACATCGATGAATCCGAGGTCTTGACACCGGCCGATGAGGAGAACCACATCAACAAGTGGGAATTTGTGACGCCGTTCGTATGTGGAGCTCGGAACCTGGGGGAGGCTCTGCGAAGAATCGGAGAAGGAGCGGCATTCATTCGGACCAAAGGCGAGGCAGGGACCGGAAATGTGGTCGAAGCCGTACGTCACATGCGGACGATGACCACAGAGATGGGTCACTTGGCGAGTCTCCGTCCAGAACAGTTGATGGCGGCTGCCAGAGACCTCAAGGCCCCTTTCGAGCTAGTTAGGGAGGTCGCTGAAACAGGGAAGCTTCCGGTAGTGAACTTTGCCGCCGGTGGAATAGCTACTCCTGCGGACGCTGCCCTGATGATGGCTTTGGGTGTCGACGGTGTTTTTGTGGGGTCGGGGATCTTCAAGAGTTCGAACCCGCCGGCCTATGCCAAGGCAATCGTCGACGCGACCACGAACTGGGAAGACGCCGAGATTGTCGCCCGGGTTTCACGCGGTTTAGGCGAGGCAATGCCCGGGGTGGAAATGGAGACATTGTCTGAAGCCGAACAGCTCGCCCGGCGCGGTTGGTGACCGCCGCAATGCCAACAGTCGGGGTCCTCGCTCTACAAGGCGATTTTCGGGAACACTGCCGGATGCTTTCGGGTCTGAGATGCGAGACCAGAAGAATCCGAGTCCCGGAGCATCTAGAGGGGATTGATGCAGTCGTCATTCCGGGCGGAGAATCGACCACCATTGGAAAACTGGCTACACGATTCGGACTCGTAGACCCGCTTCGTCAGATGATCACTGATGGGCTCCCGACCTACGGATCCTGTGCCGGGATGATCTTCTGTTCGATGGCGGTCACTGAAGGCGAGCAGCCGCTCTTGGAGGTCCTTGATGTGGTGGTCCAGAGGAACGCTTTCGGTCGGCAGAACGAATCTTTCGAAGCTGATCTGGACGTTGTCGGATTGGAGACACCTTTCCACGGCGTGTTCATCAGGGCTCCTTGGGTCACGAAGGTTGGCTCTGGTGTAGATGTTCTCGCTACCGTAGGGGAACACCCGGTGATGGTGAGGCAAGGCAACATTGTTGCTACGTCGTTTCATCCCGAACTGACAACTGACACGCGCATCCACCGGATGCTTCTCGAGATGATTAATCGGAGCTAACCATGTCCGGTCATTCCAAATGGGCGACCATCAAACGTAAGAAGGGTGCAAACGACGCTAAGCGTGGGAAGCTCTTCGCCAAACTCTGCAAAGCGGTCGAGATTGCTGCGCGGCAGGGGGGTGGGAATCCGGAAGGAAACGCCACGCTCGCACAGGCTATTGCCAAGGCTAGGTCGAACTCTGTCCCGATGGACAACATCGACCGTGCTATCAAACGGGGGTCCGGTGCAGCCGAAGGCGCCGACTATGAGGAGTTTTGGTACGAAGGGTATGGAGCAGGAGGGGTGGCCTTCTATGTCCAAATCCTCACCGACAATCGGAACAGGGCTTCTTCGGACGTTCGTGCAACCTTCAGCCGAAACGGAGGGGCTCTCGGCGAACCGGGATCGGTGGGATACCTTTTCGAATCGAAAGGACAGATTCTGGCCAAGGGCGAAGAGGACGAAGTGATGATGGCAGCGCTCGACGCTGGAGCGGAAGATGTGCGTCCCTCTGAAGATGGAGTCTTCGAGATCATCACAGCTTCATCGGATCTGTTCTCAGTCCATGATGCTCTTGCCAAAAACGGGATCGATATCGAAAGCGCTGAGTTGGTGCAGATTCCGAGTACCACTGTCGCTGTGGATGTCGAGACTGCGGGGAAAGTCCTCCGCTTGATAGACGCTCTGGAGGATCTCGACGATGTCCAGACGGTCTATGCGAATTTCGACGTCGACGATGCAGTAATGGCGCAGTTGGCCGAGGAATAAGCCGAATGGAGTTGTTCCTCTTGGGCATCCGCTAACGAGTCCATTGCCACCAATCCTTTCATGGGTCTCTCTAAGGTATAGAACACATGTTCGCCCATGTTCCAGCATCGGTGGTTCTCGGTATCGATCCGGGACTGACACGGACCGGATACGGTGTGATTAGACGCGGGCGGCGGGCGGAAGCCGTCAATGTCGGAGTCATCAGAACCAGTCCGGAGAAGCGGATGTCCGAACGTTTGGCTGAGATCTATTCGGACTTGGTGGATTTGGTGGAAGAACACCAGCCCGACGTGTTGGCTATAGAACAGGTCTTCACAAACCGAAACCTGAACACCGTGATAGGAGTGAGTCGAGCCTCGGGGATGGCCCTCCTCGCCGCGGCTCAGGCCGGAATCCCGGTCGTGGAGTACACCCCAACGTCGATCAAGCTTGCTGTGACCGGTGACGGTAATGCCGACAAACAGGAAGTCACGAACATGGTTATTCGGCGACTTTCGTTGGTCGAACGGCCCAAACCGGCTGATGCCGCCGATGCACTCGCCGTTGCGCTCTGCCACATTCAGTCGTTAAGGAGGACAACGCAATGATTGCGAGGTTGAGAGGGACGCCTGTCTCTCGCTATGGCGACCGAGTGGTTTTCGATGTTCACGGAGTCGGTTACGAAGTCTCTATGCCCTCGAAGGCCTTGGCGTCTCTGACGGGGCTCGGGGAGACGGTCACGGTATTCACTCATATGCATGTGAGAGAAGACGGAATGACTCTGTTCGGTTTTTTGACTGAAGAAGACCGAGACCTATTCCGGATCGTACTGGGTGCTTCCGGGGTCGGACCGAAAATCGCGTTGGCCATGTTCGGGACCTTTTCCGCCGAAAGTCTGAGAAGAGCGATAGCGTTCGAAGATGTAGACGCATTGTCGCAGGTGCCGGGAGTTGGGAAACGTACTGCCCAGAAGATTGTCTTGGACCTGCACCCGAAACTCGCAGACATTGAGGCTGAGGTGGTGGGTGGGGATTCGAATCTTGGGCA
>CAYTVW010000117.1:0-5722 GCA_964441865.1 uncultured Acidimicrobiaceae bacterium | reverse complement strand
GAACACGATGCTCGCCTCGGTGATCTCCTTCAGCCTGGGGCTCCCTCTGGCTCTGATTTGGGCTCTGATGAGGATGTCGACGGTGAGACCTTACCGGTGGTTCGCCACCGCATATGTCGAGCTCTTCAGAGGCCTCCCCGCCCTAATCACGATCCTGCTAATCGGATTTGGGATTCCGATCGCTTTCGGTTTCAAAATCCCGGGCGGAGCACTTGGGAGAGGGACCGTCGGTTTGGCAATCGTCTCCTCTGCCTACATGGCCGAGACGATCCGAGCTGGAATCGAAGCCGTCCCACGCGGACAGATGGAGGCCGCTCGATCTCTCGGCATGAAGAAGGCTCAGGCCATGTTCTCGATCGTGCTCCCCCAGGCGTTCCGAATTGTGATTCCACCCCTCACCAACGAATTCGTACTTCTGATCAAAGACACATCGCTCTTCTTCGTTCTAGGTACGACTCCAGCATCCAAAGAGTTGACGAAATTCGCCCAAGACCTCTTGACTTCAGAGTCGAACTCAACCCCACTCACCGTCGTAGCAGTCGCCTATTTGGTGATCACCCTCCCGCTCACCCAACTGGTGAGACAGCTCGAGAAACGAAACGCCAAAACCCGATGACGACACCACCTGCAATAGACATCACAAATCTTCACAAGTACTTCGGTCCTCTCGAAGTCCTCAAAGGGATCGATTTTCACGTGAACCTCGGGGAAGTTGTTTGCGTGGTAGGCCCCTCCGGATCTGGGAAGTCCACCCTCCTCCGCTGCATCAACCGCCTTGAAGAACCGACCTCTGGGACAATCCTCATCGAAGGCGTAGACATCACCGCTTCTGGAGCAAACGTTGATCTGCTTCGCACCAAGATCGGAATGGTGTTTCAGCAATTCAACCTGTTTCCCCATCTCACCGTTCTAAAGAACCTCACTATCGCCCAAGAAAAGGTCTTGAAACGGTCCGAGGAAGAAGCCGAGGATATCTCTCGAAAGATGCTCAGCCGAGTTGGACTCGACGACAAAGTCAACGAGCACCCAATCAGGCTCTCCGGTGGCCAGCAACAGCGAGTCGCCATAGCTAGGGCTTTGGCGATGAACCCTGACATGATGCTGTTCGACGAGCCGACGTCGGCCCTCGACCCCGAGTTGGTTGGTGAGGTCCTCGACGTCATGCGCTCATTGGCCCAAGAGGGTATGACGATGATGGTGGTCACTCACGAGATGGGGTTTGCGCTCGATGTGGCCGACCGAGTCGTGTTCATGGACGGAGGAGTCGTAGTCGAAGAAGGACCGGCTTCCCAGATAATCCGGAACCCGAAAGCCGACAGAACTCGCCGATTCCTCAGGCTGGTTGAACACCGACCGGTCTAGCGGTCTAGCGACCCCAGATAGGCGTCTCGAAGCTTCGGGTCGGCCAAGAGCGACTTAGCATCATCGGCCATCACGATCTCTCCGGTCTGGATCACATACCCTCGGTGAGCGGTAGAGAGAGCAAGATTGGCGTTTTGTTCTACCAGGAGAATCGTCACTCCCAACTCGTTGATCTCCTTGATAGTCTCGAAGACCTGCTCTACCAGGATCGGAGCCAACCCCATAGAAGGCTCGTCCATTAGGAGAACCGACGGTTGTGCCATCATCGCCCGCCCAATCGCCAGCATCTGCTGTTCACCGCCAGAGAGAGTCCCAGCTTTTTGCCGCGCTCGCTCCTTCAAACGGGGGAATAGATCGAACACTCTCTCGACGTCGAGAGCCATCGCCTTCTTGTCTTCTCGCAGGAAACCCCCAATCTCAAGATTCTCTCGCACAGTCATCTTCCCGAACAGTCTCCTGTTTTCTGGGACCATGGTGACCCCTCGAGACACAATCTCCGGAGTCGAGAGACCGTTGAGGGCTTCGCCGTCCAGAGTGATCACGCCAGATCGAGCCGGGACCATCCCCAAGATCGTGCGGAGCGTGGTCGACTTCCCGGCTGCGTTCGATCCCAGGAGACAAACGATTTCGCCTCTCTTGATCTCCAAGCTCACCCCATGGAGGACTTCACTTGCCCCGTAACCGGCCACAACTTTGTCCATCTGGAGAAGAGAAGTCACAGGCTCATCTCCTGAGCTGCCGCTCCCGAACCCAAATAGGCTTCGATAACCTGATGGTTCGAGGCGACTTCCTCGTATGTCCCCTCGGCGATCTTCTCGCCGTGGTCTAGGGCCATCACTCGGTCGGAGACTCCCTTGATCACTGGCATGTCGTGTTCGATGAGGATTATCGAGAACCCTTTCTCGGATCGGAGACGGCCGATCTGCTCAATCAACCCGTCCTTCTCAGCGGGGTTCATCCCCGCCGCAGGCTCATCCAAGAGCAACAGACGTGGATCAGTCACCATCGCACGCGCTATCTCGAGGCGACGCCGGTCGGCGTATGCGAGATCCGAAGCCAATTCGTTCTCCCGATCAATCAACCTGTCTCCAAAAAAGGCCAAGGCCTCTCTAGCTCTTTCCACAATCTCGGCTTCTTCTTTCCTGGTCTTCGGACCTTTCGCTATCGCACCGATAATCCCTGCTCGCGTCCGACAATGCCGCCCAACCATCACGTTTTCCAGAACAGTCATTGCGTTGAAGAGTCTCACCGCCTGGAATGTCCGAGCCATCCCAAGTCGAGTTAGCGAGTTTGGTTTCAACCCAACGATGTTCTGTCCACAGAAGGTCATCGACCCTTCAGATGGAAGGTAGTACCCGGTGACCACATTGAAGAGAGTCGTCTTCCCCGCCCCGTTCGGTCCGATGACACCGACGATCTCCCCTTCGTCAACATGGAAGTCGACCAGGCTCACCGCTTGGACTCCGCCGAAACGCTTGGATACCCGCCGAATATCGAGGAGGTGCCCCATCACACACCCTCCGTGGCCGAAGCCGACAACAACGATTTCTCGGGTTCGTGCAGATCCCCCCTGAGTTCCATAGCTCTCCGGACATCGGGGAGAAGACCTTCAGGTCTCAGAATCATGATCGCAACCAGAATCGCACCGTAGATGTGGAGTCTGTATTCACCGAACTCTCTGAGGATTTCGGGGAGCCCCACCAAGACCATAGACCCAAGTATCACTCCTCTTGCCGAACCCATACCTCCAAGAACCACCACGGCCAAAACGTTGATGGACACCAAGAGAGTGAACGAGTCAGCGTTGGCGACACTCACCTTGGCAGCGAAAAAGGCTCCCCCCAAGCACCCGATCGCGGCCCCGGTCGCAAACGCCAATAGCTTGTACTTGATCACCGATACACCCATGCCCTCGGCCACGTCTTCGTCTTCTCGCATCGCTGCCCACGCCCGACCGACCCGGCTTTCCTTGAGTCGAGAAACCACGACATAACAGAGGACTACCGCCAACAACACGAAGTAGTAGATGATCCGAACGTCCGCACCGCCGATTCTCCCTACACGGGGAAACGGGAGGCTACTCACAGAAGTGATCCCCTGCGACCCACCAAACACGTCTTTCAGCCAGTCGGATTTCACCAAAGTCTGGATGATCTCGCCAAACCCGAGCGTCACTATCGCCAGATAGTCGCCTCGAAGACGCAGAACCGGCGCCCCGATCGCCAAGCCGATAAGGACCGCCAGAGCAACCGTCACCGGTAGGGCAACCCAGAAGTTCGTGAAGCCAGCGGCGGCTGGTTCGAAAACGTTGGCGTCGACCATAAACGAAGTCCGAGCGGTGAGGATGGCAGTGGAATAGGCTCCAACCGCGAAAAAGGCGACGTACCCAAGGTCCAGGAGTCCCGCGTACCCGACCACGATATTGAGTCCGAGACCCAACAGCACATAGATCCCGACGGTCGTCAAGACGTCCGCACCAAAAGTCCCAATCAGCCACGGGATCACCAAGAGCGCGGCTATCCAAATCCCCATTGACACCTTCTTAGCGTCGAAGCGCCCCAACAGCTGGGGATGTTCCGTCGCAGCCCTGTTCATGGAGAACCGAATCATCCCCCATCGAATCAGAACGGCTATCCCAGCGACGATTACGGCTCCGATCACTGTAAGGCGATCGGAAGTAAAGAGGGTCCGAGTGGGGATTCGAAGGTTCGACAACATGGGTTTCAGGGTGGCCGCGACTAGTGCAACCACCGCCGTCGACACCAGAGCAGTGTTGACTAGCTTGGACGGCGTCCCCGAGAGAAAACGTAGAGCAGTCCCGACCACTCCAAATATCCCTCCGGCCAGAGTTATCAAAACCGCTCCCACATATGGCGAAGCTCCCAACGCCAAAACGCGTTGGGTCTCCGGTCCAAGACTCACGAACATTTCTCGGACATCTATCCCCAAGCCACTGATCATCACTTCGAGGGTCAAAGAGAAGAGCCCCACCGCGGCTCCGGCTAGGGCGCCGGCCAAAGCCCCCCGCCTGATAAGGCTCAATCGATCTTGTGAACTTTCGTCGGAAGAGATCCGTCCAACGAACCCAAAGACAATGAACATCAACAACACCGAGACTTGGATGACACCGGTGATCACAGGAATAGAGTCGAATCTCCAGATCATTCCGACTGCGGCGAGGTAGATCACTACTGACCCACCCAAGAGACCGAACTTGATCACTCTCTTCGTCTCAGATCTCATGCCCTCTTCTCCTCGGTCGCACCCAGAAGCCCTCCGGGAAGGAAGATGAGGACCAGAACCAGAATCCCGAACGCCACGATCGGCTGGAGTTGATTAGGCGAGGCGACTCCGGCTCCGGTTAGGAATAGGTTCGGACCGACGGTCTCCATGACTCCAAGAATCAACCCCCCGAGGGCGGCGCCCGTGATGCTCCCAATCCCTCCCAAGACGGCAGCCGTGAAAGCCTTAAGCCCGGGCAAGAAACCCATAGTGAAACTCACCTGGTTGAAGATCAGGACAAACAAGATTCCGGCAGCTCCCGCCAATGCCCCTCCAATGGCGAAAGTAGCGACGATCGTCTTGTCAACACTGATCCCCATCAGAGCAGCCATTTCGCGATCTTCCCCAACCGCTCTCATCGCCATCCCGATCTTGGTCCGGCCGATAATGAAATAGAGAAGGAGCCACAAAACGAGGGCACCAACGATCACGACAACTTGATTCTTGAACATCATGAAGTCGATGGGCCCCAAGTGGATTCTCGTCTTCCCTTCTAGGGCGGGGATCGCCGGAATCGCAAGAGCGCTACCTCCGTAGAGACCCCGAAAGGTGTATTGCAGAAACAACGACGCCCCGATAGCGGTGATCAACGGGACCAGACGGGGTGCTCCCCTAAGAGGTCGGTAGGCGATCCGCTCCAACAGCATCGCAACAACCATCGAGACCGTGGAGGCAATCAAGAAAAGAACAAAAAGCGCGAGGGCGGGAGACGATTCAAACCACCCTCTTCCGGCCATAGCCACAGCCGCGAAGTAGGCCGTGAAAGTCCCGGCCATGAGGACCTCACCGTGGGCGAAGTTGA
This sequence comes from uncultured Acidimicrobiaceae bacterium, assembly GCA_964441865.1. Taxonomy (GTDB): domain Bacteria; phylum Actinomycetota; class Acidimicrobiia; order Spongiisociales; family ZC4RG35; genus CAYTVW01. The sequence goes on along the minus strand of CAYTVW010000117.1, from coordinate 276 downwards.
TTATGAAAAGAATCCCGTACACCAGGGTGTAGCCCAACGCGATTATTGCGTACACGCTCCCCCTTGCGACTCCCGCGATGAACAGGTCGCGCCAAACCTCTCCGCTAAACGTACCGGTCTTAAGAGTCATCGTGGTCCCGGCAACAACGCCGTAGAGGATCACCAACCCAAGGAGCACCAAAGTGAATTTCCGCACTGGGAAGCGATTCAGAAACAACCGATACCTCTGTCTGGCTCCAACCGGCTCTTTGCCGCCCACGGCGTTCTCCCCGCAGT
>CAYTVW010000116.1:0-5800 GCA_964441865.1 uncultured Acidimicrobiaceae bacterium | reverse complement strand
CCAACTTCTCACCAAGATCGGCGAATAAGTCTTTGAGGCTGATACTCCCCGAGACTTGATACCGGAACAGTTCTTCGTCTCCGGAACTCCTAATCAGTCTTAGTCGTCGCCGAGCGCCCAAGGTCGTTGGAAAGACTGCAACGTTCCATGCGATCGCTTTGATGGTGTTGAGGAGCGGAGCGACCTTCCCCATCAACAAGCGCCCGATCCCCTCGAACAAGGCCACCGCGAGACCCAGAGGGACCGTCCACAGGAGAGTCACGGCCTTATAGGCGGTGAACATCGACCGTATCCGCCCGGCCTGTTCACGCCAGTCAGCCACCTTGTTTTGGCAGGAACGACGATGAAGCACTTCGGAAGACGGCGCCACTATCACGGACCCTCCGGCTAGCCGAGCGCGTTGGGAGAGGTCGATTCCGGCCGAGTCGGGCGGCTGCATTCGATCAAGTCCCCTCAAACCGCGGAGAAGATCCCTCCGGATAAGAAGAGAAACGGCAGCCACGAATCCGACGTCACGAACGACATCGTATTGCTGCAGGTCGACCTCATTCTCATCAAGACCCAAATAGGGCTCGCCGAAAACGTCGGTCGCTGCTCCCACAGATTCGAGCTGTTCCGGATCCTCATGTTTCAGAATTTTCGAGCCGACAACGGAGGCGTCAGTCCTCTTAGCCTCTCCGACCAACGCCTGCAAAGCATCGGGCCGTGGTTCAGCATCTCCATGGAGCACCCAGACGTATTCGAATTCTTTCTCTAGCCCCATGACGAGGGCTTCAAGAGAATCAACGAGTTGAAGCTTCTTCGACGCGGCAAACGCGGCCGCGTCTTCCCCCACTCCGACGACAACAACCCGCGAGGGCTCATAGACTTGAGAAGCCACTGCAGTCAGAGCAGAGGTCTGCGATTCAGCGTCGTAGAACAGCAAGGCCGCTACGACTTTGGGTCGGTTGACGCGTGCAACCGGTTCAGTTTCGGTGGTCATCGTGGGACATTCTTAGAGAGGAATCGAATCGATGCAAAGACGGAAGGTCGTTGTACTCGCCGGAGGAGTGGGCGGAGCTCGTCTTGCGCGAGGTTTTGACCGGGTGTCGGATGTCAATCTCACGGTGATTGTAAACATAGGCGATGACGCCTGGATGCACGGAGTTTTCGTCTCCGCCGACCTCGACACAGTGTTGTACACGCTTGCTGGGATAGAGGGTCCGCATGGTTGGGGCCGGGCCGATGACACCTTCAACGTCATGAACGAATCGGAACGCCTCGGAGTTGATAGTCGGTTCATGCTCGGCGACAGGGACCTGGCATTCAATCTCTTGCGCACAACCATGATCGAATCTGATAGGACACTTACTGAGTTTGCCGCCCGAGCAAGAAAGGTTCTCGGCATCCGAGCATCCGTCCTCCCCGCCTCCGACAAACGGGTCGCAACCCAGGTCCTTCTCAACGGCGAGTGGATCGGCTTCCAGGAGTACTTTGTAGAGCGAGCTCACCACGATCAGATCGAAGATGTCCGCTTCGTGGGTGCCGACGAATCTCTCCCAGCACCCGGAGTCTTGGACGCGCTTCGGGGAGCGGATCTCACAATAATTGCCCCGTCCAATCCGATCCTCTCGATTTGGCCGATCCTCGCAATACCGGGGATCAAAGAGGCCCTTAAGCCCGCCGTAGCCGTGAGCCCCCTGATAGGGACTCAGACGGTTAAAGGACCCGCTGCAGCCAACCTTGAAGCCCTCGGCCTAGGAACCGGCCACAGCGCCGTTGTGGCGGCCTACGAGAAGGTCGTCCCGGGCCTCGTAAAAAAACTGGTCGTCCATCGGTCGGACGCCAATTGGAGCCACCCTCAAGTCAAATCACTGTCCACTAACACTCTCATCGGTGACCCAGTCGAAGCCACCCGCCTAGCTAGAGAGGTTCTGGAATGGGGAGTCTGAGTATTCATCCCGTCCTCGGTGTAGGGGAAGTGTCTCCAGGGGAAGACGTCTCTCAGATTCTCATCGATGCGCTGGAGGCAAACGGTCCCCCACTGGAGGAAAAGGACGTCCTGGTAGTAACTCACAAGATCGTATCGAAGGCCGAAGGCCGGATCGTTGAACTCGATTCGGACTCCCCGGATGCGCATCGCCATCTGGTCGAGTCAGAAGCGGCTGGGGTAATTCGGCGGCGTGGGAACCTGGTCATCGCTCAAACGCGTCATGGCTTCATTTGCGCAAACGCTGGCGTCGACCGGTCGAATGCTGGCCCCGGTCGCGCTGTCCTCCTCCCACTCGACCCCGACCGCTCTGCAAACCGAATTCGTCTTCGTGTCGGAAGACATTTCGGATGCGAAGTCGCCGTGATTATCTCGGATACCTTTGGTCGACCTTGGAGACGAGGCCTGACTGACATTGCGATTGGAGTCGCAGGGATGGAACCGATCAACGACCTGAGGGGAGAGACGGATGCGCATGGAATGGTCCTCCATGTAACCCAGGTCGCAATAGCCGACGAGATTTCTGCCGCGGCCGATTTGGTCATGCAAAAATCTTCGGGAATCCCGGCGGCCATCGTCCGAGGAGTCGACTGGCGACCCGGTACCTCGGGAGCGACGTCAATGGTCCGTTCAGACGAAGACGACCTGTTCCGCTGAGTCCCTTCAGATCTTCGGACGCCCCAATCCAACGTACCGGAGACCGGCGGCTCTCACCTTCTCAGGATTCAAGAGGTTCCGAACGTCATAGACGATGTCGCCTTCCATGACCTCGGCGACCGCTCCCATGTCGACGTCGTTGAATTCGGGCCATTCCGTGGCGACCAAAAGAAGTCGTGCTCCCCGAGCAGCCTCGATAGGAGAATCGACTTGAGACAGGCTGGGATCGTTCGCCTCAGGGTCGTAGGCAGTCACCTTTGCTCCCTCGGCCTGGAGGACCAACGCAATCTTGAGCGCGGGAGATTCCCTGGTGTCGTCGGTTCCCGATTTGAACGCAACCCCCCACATACCGATCGTCGCACCATCAAGATCTCCTCCGACCAGCCTACGGATGTTCCCGGTGACCCAATGCCTTTGAGACCGATCGACATCGACAACGCTGTTAAGAAGCGCAAATTCGTATCCAGCCTGTCTCGATGTGGCCAACAGTGCGACAGTGTCCTTTGGGAAGCACGACCCACCGTACCCTGGACCGGGTTTCAGGAAATCCCTCCCGATCCGTTTGTCGGCCCCCATTCCTCGTGTGACATCAAGAATGTCGGCTCCAACCGATTCGGCGATATTGGCTAAGGCGTTCACAAACGTGATACGGGTCGCCAGATAAGAGTTCGAGGCATATTTGATGAGTTCAGCCGAAGTCGCATCCGTGAATATCGTCTCAGTATCCACACCTTGATAGACGCTGGCCACCACGTCACGCTCTTCCTGAGTGCCGCCACCAATGACCACCCGATCGGGATGAAGAAAATCGTCGAGAGCGGTGCCTTCTCGGAGGAACTCCGGATTATGCAGAACGGGGAACACTCCCTGGTAGCGCCTCGCCATACGTTCGGTAGTCCCAACCGGGACAGTCGACTTGATAACAATGGTCGCCTTGATGCTCGCCTCTGCCAGCTCGGCCAGAACCCCGTTGAGAAATGAAAGATCGGCCACCCCGTCGATACTCATCGGCGTGGGCAAGCAAAGGAAAACCACATCCGATTTCTGAGCCACATCGATGTTGTCGGAATGAAAAGTGAGATTTCCCTTCTCTATCGCATCACTCATCGCATCTTCCAGGCCTGCCTCAAAAATGGGAATTCGGCCTTCAGACAGCGAAGCAAGCTTCTTTGGGTCTTTCTCGGCGAGTCGGACTCGCGCTCCGAGGACAGCGAGCCCCACTCCCTGGACCAATCCAACGTATCCAGCTCCGACTACAGCTACATCCACCGTCACTCCTCGATTCCTGGTCGATTCGGGGATCATCCGCCAGCTCGGTCCAGACCCACAAGGACCACTACATCGACACCTCTCTTCAGGGTAGCAACCCGGACCTCTCCAAATCCGAGGGCTCCGACTACCACAGCCCCCCTGGAGAACTCCCCCGGTCTCACGAGAATCGCAGTATCAGTCACCACTGCGTCTGAGTCGCCTACTTCCACCACCGATATCCCTTTGCTCTCCAACGTAGCAGCGACGGTGGCCGCACTCCCCGAGACGCGGTTTGCATTTAGAACGGCAACACTCCCCGCAGTGTCGCCACCCTCGACGAAATGCCCCGCTGAGACGAAGGCTGCTAGGACTGTTCCCGCCTCGGGCTGTTTGGGCTCCAGGACTTGGGCTTCGCCCTTCAACGTGCCCCGAGTTGGGAGAGTCAAAGCCTCTATATCACCGCCGGCCAGACTCCGAAGATCGAACGCCAGCCCAACGATGTTCGAGTCCACCAACGCAGCGTCGAGAGTCATGTATTGAGCGAAACTCTCGATGATGCTCCCGGCGTCCAACAGCGACGACGGCCTTTTCACCTCGCGAAGAATGGCAAACACCAATTGTTGTTGACGCCTGGTTCGTCCGATATCGGAAGCATCTGTCGACTGCCAGGAACCATCCCGGAATTCCTGGTAAGACCTCGATCGTGCGTAAGCCAAAGCCTGGTCGCCGTTCAACCGCTGGAAACCTGCTTCAACAGATAAACCCGACTTCGAGTCACGCGCCGCAAAGGGGAAGTCAATGGTCACTCCCCCGATCTCGTCCACGAGAGACTTGAACCCGAGAAGATCGACCTGGGCGAAGTGGTTGATAGGAATCCCGTAATTCTGCTTGATGGTTTCGACCAAAAGAGTCGGCCCGCCCATCGAGTAGGAGGCGTTGATTCGGTTGCTGGAGTGCCCGGGGATATCGACCCACGTGTCCCGGGGAATACTCAGCATGAGAGCCCTTTTCTCCTGAGGAATCACCTTGAGAAGGATGATCACATCCGATCTCTCCCCCCCGAAATTCCCGAAATGGGTGAGGTCTTCTAGCCCTTCACGAGAGTCGGTCCCCACCAGAAGAAAAGTGATGGGATCGTCCCCACCGGTCCGGATGTCTAGAGCAGCCACTACGTCCGAATCAGTCTCTGCTGCCCCGAACGCCCCTTTTATCGAGCGAAGCCACAGATAGGCTGCTCCAACCATGACGTTGCAGATGATGAGCGAGACGATCACCGCCTGGCGAAAGCGACGCGTCCGTTTCTTGGATTTGGGTTTCTGGGATCGAGCCATGAGATAGAGACGACGCGGATGTTATCAGGGTTTCCCTGATGCTCTTTCGCGTCAGCTCTAGAAGCTGGGAATCATGATCCGCCCGTCGAGTGCTCTCAACCAAAGCGGGCATGAGTCGAATCCGAACGTTGCGATCAGTTCGACGCTCATCGAATATGCCGAACTTCGCCCGACATCAGCACCTTGGTCTCGCCCTTAGCCCGGACGATAAGTCCCCCAGACGGGTCAATTCCGAGCGCGGTTCCGCTCCCTCGCGGAGACCACTCAATTTCTTGGCCTATGGTGACGCATCTCTTGCGAAAGGTCTCGATTGGAACTTCCGTCGAGTCCCCTTGGAGGATAGATATCAGAGGAGATGCCCAGGCCTTTGCGACCTCTAATACCGCATTCTCTCCCGGATCTTCGTCGAATAGAGAACCCCATCCGGGTCGGTTCTCTGCCCACCAAAGATTGAGCCCTACCCCGATGGTGACAGTTCTCCCGTCGACTTCAATGAGTATCCCTCCAACCTTCAAGGCTCCTCTCAGCAGGTCATTGGGCCATTTGATATCAAGATCAAAACCATTATAGAACGATATGTTTGAAGATTCTA
>CAYTVW010000115.1:0-5830 GCA_964441865.1 uncultured Acidimicrobiaceae bacterium | reverse complement strand
CACATTGGCGATCATCGACAAGCTAACCGAGGGCGAGCTCACCAAAGGGAATGTTGTGGCCGGGACTGGGACAATCGACGATGCCGGGAATGTTGGGCCGATAGGGGGAGTACGCCAAAAGGTAGTGGCGGCAGAAGCCGCGGGTGCGACTCTGATGTTGGTTCCGGAAGCCAACTATGCGGAGGCTTTGACTGCTCCCCGCCAGGACATGGAGTTGGCATCGGTCAAGAATCTAGATGAAGCAATCCAGATTCTCGACAATTTGGAGCCAGCGGCCTGAGAACTACCCCCAGAATCCAACCGGATCGGTTGAGAGGCCGGTAGCCTGGGAGCCAATGTCCGAACTTACGCCCGACGCAATTGCACAGCGCCAATTCAAGGCCGCGTTCAGGGGGATCGACCAGGAAGAGGTGAAGGCCTTCCTGTCGGTGTTGGCCACGGAGCTTCAGGAAGCGAGGGCTGAACGCGACCGTTTGGCCAATCAACTCGCCGATCTTGGCGGCCGCGACCTAAGAAACGAGTTTGATACGGTTGGAGTGGAAGTGGCCGCTGTCCTGCAGGCAGCCCGGGAAGCCGCAGAGGCAATGCGAGAGCGCGCAGCCGCGGACGCTCAACGGTGGCGAAGCGAGACTATGTCCGAGGCTGAAAAGAAAAAGCTGTCTGCTCGGTCGGATTCCGAGCAGATGCGGGCCGATGCCTGGGCCACCGCAACCGAAATGCTGGAGTCTGTTCAGTCAGAAGTGTTGAGACTCCGTACCGCGGCCGAGCAGCAGAATCTGAAGCTGATCGGAGACGCCGAACGCGAATCTCATCGGTTGCTTTCGGTCGCTCGCCGAGAATCCGAAGAGATGACTCGCCAGGCCAAGATGGAGTCCGAACGGTTGGTCGCCGAAGCGCAGATTCGTTACGACCAAATCCTCCAAGCTGCTGAGAAGCAGGTCGAAGTCACTCAGGAAAAAGCGAGTCTTCTGGAGAAACGTAGGGCTGAGCTGGCCGCAGAGCTTGAGGCAGTGAGACACGCTCTCGCCAACGCCGGAGCGGAACTGGACGATAAGAGGGAAGGGTTGGGGTTATCACCTGTCACCCAACCGCCCGAGCCGCCCGAGCGGCAGGTTTCCGTGGAGACCGAAGAACCAGCCGAGATGGTCGAGGTGAACAATCCTTACGGAGACTCAGGAGTGGTCCGAATAGTCAGACCAGCTAACCGCGGTAGCAGCACCCCGAGGCCGGAGAAGACTGATGAGACATCTGGGCCGGAAGTAAAGGTGGTCTCCGCTTCCGAATTGAACAAGCGGTTGGCTGAGGAAGAAAAGCAGGCTCACAGGCCTCGGTTCCAGAGCGAGATCGCCGAGAAGCAGGCCGACCCAAACGAGGTGAATTCGTCAGAAGTGTTCGTATCGGACTTTTTCGGGGCGCGGCCTACCACCAAGCCGACGGTTGACCTCGGCGAACTAGACGAAATCCGAATCATCTCGGCCGACGAATTGAAGCACCGTATCGAGGGAGGGGCTCCGGACTCAGAACCGGGAGACTCTGCTGGCCAGGAACCGGATTCAGACTCTGAAGAAGAGTCGCAGGTCGAACCGCACGAAGCAGGAGTTGCGGAAACTGAGCCGCACACCGACGAGATGGGTTTTGTCGAGACTCTCTCTCCGGATTCCGTGTCTCCTTTTGGCCACAACGTAAAGCTTGTGGATCCCCGGAAGCGGGCCGAGATGGCCAAGCCTGAACCCGTGGAATCTGACGAACTCACCCATGACAAACTCTTTGATGGCGTGGAAGACCTGTTCGCGCGTTTGCGCGAGCCAATAGGGAAAGAAGGTTCTGAGGCGAAGGAGAAAGGCGGGGCAACACCCAAGGAAGGATCTGATCGGCGCGGTGACGGCGAAGAAGATTCGGAGGGTTCTGGTGGAGAGAAGCCGAAGCCGAAGTCGAAGTCAGAACCGATCCTCGACCTCACTCCGAAGCCGACAGGCCACCCTGATCCATTCGACATGCGTGATCGGCTTCTCTTACCGATAGCCAATCGATCGCTTCGGAACCTGAAGCGCCAACTCACCGAGGAGACGAACATCTCGCTCGAAGAAGTCCGATCCAAAAAGAAGTGGAAGCCGGATATCGATCGATTGAAGAGCCGCGTAAGGGCCGACCTCGTTGTCTTGGCTGCCGAGAGCTTTGGAGCTGGTTACGCGGCGGCTGAAGAATCGCTTGGGGAGCGGGTTACTCGTCCACCCACTCCGAAGACCGAAGTCGTCGAAGAATTCGCCGATGATCTCGCCACCGCGATCCAAGCAGCCCTCGAAGAAGGTCGAGAGGCCGGACAAGGCCCCCAACAACTGGGAGCGACGATATCTCGAGTGTTTCGGGCTTGGAGGACAGACGAATGCGAGCGGAGAGTCCGAACCATCTCGTTCACGGCGTACCACCAAGGGTTGGCTTCGACTCTGGAGTTGGCGGGGAAACAATTCGCGTGGGTGATCGCAGGAAAAGGATGCGACAAGTGTCGGGCGGCCTCCTCGGTCGGCGACAAGACCATCCTTCCCCCGCTCCACCCGGGTTGTGACTGTGCCATTGCCTTGCCCTGAGTCGTGAGATTCGCGGAGTGCCGTGTCGTATTTGCCTGGCATTGAACTTAAACTCGAAAACCGATGTTCCTAAGACCTGACTCTGTCCGTCGTCTCGAAAGACGGAATCGCGCGATTTGGGTGATTGCCTGCATCATCCTGGCCTTCCTGGTTCTCCGGGGCGCGGCCGTGTTGTGGACCAACTATCTCTGGTTCAGGTCGGTCGGGTTTGGTGGAGTGTTCTCTAAGGGGATGTGGGTCACCGTACTTCTGGCAGTTTCGGGATTCCTGATAGTCCTCGGGGTGATCTGGGGAAACCTCGTTCTGACAACAAAGGTGACACCGACTTTCCAGCGGATGAGCACCACTTTCGAAGAAGAGATGATCGAGCGTTACCGGGAGTGGATTCTCCCCCGACTCCGTGTCTTCCGCTGGGTTGTTGCAGTTCTTTTAGCAGCCGGCCTTGGGTTGGCGGGCGGGGCTTGGCGGGATGGATTCTTCCTTTTCACCAACTCGGTACCCTTCGGAGTCACTGATCCGCATTTCGGGACGGACATATCCTTCTATGTTTTCAGACTCCCGTTTTGGATCGATCTGACCGCATGGCTAACCAACGTTGTCGTCTTCACCCTCATGGTGGTGGGAAGCTCGTATTTCCTGACTGGCGCAGTGAGGATGATCCCTGGCCAGAAGCCCCAGATCGGGAAGGGAGTGAAGCTTCACCTTTCTGTTCTGGCCGCCATCCTCGCGGTGATTCGTGCTTCCTCCTATTGGCTTGGGAGATATGAACTTCTCAGTCAGCCGAATCCCAACAAATTCTTCGGGGTTGGTTTCACTGCGGACACAGCTCGAATCCCTGCTCTAGAACTTCTCACACTGGTGGCGATTGTGGCGGCGGTCCTGTTCATCTGGAATGTCAGGCGGCCCGGTTGGACTCTCGCCATGACCGCGATCGGAGGATGGCTATTCGTCTCTCTGGCTGCTGGGACACTTTTCCCGTTCCTGGTCCAGAAGTTTCAGGTTGACCCAAACCCACTAGTAAGGGAATCCAAATACTTGTCCCGCGCCATCGAAGCGACAAGAACCGCCTACGGGATAGACGAGGTGGAGATTCGACCTTTCGAACCGGATCTCTCTCTGACTGCCGAGATCGTTGCGGAAAACTCCCTCACCCTTGAGAACCTGAGGATGTGGGACCCCGATGTCCTTGTCCGAAGCTTCCAGAATCGCCAGGAGATCCGCTCCTATTACGCGTTGCCGAAACTTGACAGTGATCGGTACCTCACTGGTGGGACTCTCAGCCAAGTGATGGTCTCGGCCCGAGAGATCGAGGATGGGAGCGTCGATATCCCGACCGACTGGCAGAACCAGAAACTCATCTACACCCACGGTTTTGGCCTGGTGGTGGCTAACGCCGCTCAGGTGGGAGAGGACGGGCAACCTCAGCTCCTCCTTAGCGACGTCCCTCCTGTAGCGACCGAGCCGCTTCTGGAGATGACCGAGCCGCGGATCTATTTCGGTGAGACCTACACAGATAAGTCTTTGATTGTGATCACGGGAGATCGTCCACAAGAGATCGACTTCCCGCTAGCTCAGGGGACCGCTGAGTACTCCTACCAAGGCTCGGCTGGTGTGGGGATCGGCTCGTTCTTCCATCGTCTGGCATTCGCTCTTCGGGAGCAGGACATGAACCTGATCGTCTCCCCTCAGATCACCTCCGACTCTCGGGTTTTGGTTCACCGCAACATCTCCAAGATGGTGGAGGAGTTGGCTCCGTTCCTCCGACAGGATTCCGATCCTTATCCGGTGTTGCACAACGGCAGGACCATCTGGGTGATGGACCTATACACGATATCGGACGCCTATCCATACTCAGCGCAGGTAGCTGACGACGAGATGGATCGGCTTCACCGGATCTCGGGTATTCCGAGCGGGATCAACTACATCAGGAATTCGGTGAAAGCAACGATCGATTCTTTCGACGGGACGGTCACTTTCTATGTCGTAGACCAGGAGGATCCGATTATCCGAGCCTGGTCGAAGGTGTATCCGAAAATGTTCAGCGATTTCGGCTCCATGCCGGAGGGAATCCAGGAACACCTGCGGTACCCGCAGGATCTGTTCACTGTTCAGGGAGAGATGTATCTCGCCTATCACATGGAAGAGACAGAAGAGTTTTTCCAGCGGGCTGACTTGTGGGGTTTCCCGAAAGATCCATCGACGATCATTCGACTTAGATCCGACGAGCTGTTGTGGGGAGACCAAATCACGGCCCAAGGCCGGAGCTACAACACCGACCTCCTCCCCTCTTATCTTCTGATGAGGCTCCCCGGGGAAGAGGGACTCTCTTATGTTCTGGCTCAGGCATTCAACCCGGCTACGAAGAACAACATGGTGGGGATCCTGATGGCCGATTCGACGTTCGGCCGCTATGGGCGATTGGTGGAATACCGTTTCCCTCGTGGGTCTCTAGTCCAGGGGCCTGGGCAGGTGGGGCAGCGGATCGAACAGGATCCCGACATCGCCCGTGAGTTTTCGCTCTGGCGGAGTCAAGGCTCGCAGGTTCTGTTGGGAGACATGCACGTTGTCCCTATCGAGGAGTCGATCCTCTATGTTCAACCGGTCTTCCTCTCGGCTCAGGAAGGCGGTATTCCTGAGTTTCGCCGGGTGGTGGTCGCCTACGGCGAGAGGGTCGAATGGGATGCGACTTTGGCTGGAGCATTGTCCGCCGTCTTCGGAGCGGAGGAGCCGACGGTCAGGCAATACGATGTTGAAGAGTTGATTGAGAAGGCGGCTGGCCTCCTGGAAGATGCGGATGAGGCTTTGAAGGAAGGGGATCTTGGGGAGTATCAGCGTCTTGTCGAAGCCGCCCAAGGTGTCCTGGATGAGGCACTGGGGAAGCTGAGTGAGAACGGTGTCGAATAGTCTGTGGCGTCGATTCTGTGATCCTGTTGTCTCCAGTTTCGGCCAAAGGATGGCATTGTCCTGATTCAAATCTTCTGCGGTGGGTCGATGTGAGTCATGCTGGGGGCGTCGGTTACGGATGGTATTGGGAATCCGGTGCCTGAGTTATCCAGGATGTCGGAAGACTCCGGCTGTCGAGTGTCGAATCTGGGGGTGGAAGTCGCAAAGGTCGTGTCCTTTTGGCCGGAGCCTGGCGTGGGCTTATAGTTGTTTCCCAATGCGACGCGGGGTGGAGCAGTCTGGTAGCTCGTCGGGCTCATAACCCGAAGGTCGGAGGTTCAAATCCTCCCCCCGCTACGAAA
>CAYTVW010000114.1:0-5833 GCA_964441865.1 uncultured Acidimicrobiaceae bacterium | reverse complement strand
GCCCTCATTACGGCCATATCCTCGCGGGGGTCATCAAGGACGTCGTCCCCAGATACTGGACCATGCGTGGTTACCGAGTCGAACGGCGGTTCGGATGGGACACTCACGGTCTCCCTGTAGAGATGGAAGTTGAGAAGCAGTTGGGGATCTCTGGCCCTCGCCAGATCAATGAGTATGGGGTCGACCGGTTCAACCAGGCGTGCCGCTCTCTTGTTGAGCACACAGCCGAAGAGTGGAGTTCGATGGTGCGTCGCGTTGGACGTTGGGTCGACATGGTCAACGACTACAAGACAATGGACATCGAGTTCATGGAATCGGTTTGGTGGGTGTTCCGCCAGCTATGGGATCAAGGACTGATATACCGAGATTTCAAGGTCTTGCCCTACTCCTTCGGCGCAACCACGCCCCTATCCAATTTCGAAGCCAACCTCGACTACCGAGAAACCGATGATCCCTCCATCACACTCCGACTGAAGGTTGTCGAAGGCAACGCGGTAGTTCGTCCCGGCGACGAACTCCTAATTTGGACCACCACCCCTTGGACACTCCCCGGGAACTTGGCGGTTGCTGTCGGTCCCGACCTCGACTACGTGAGAATCGACGATGAGGACGGCTCCTTTTGGATCTCCGAATCGAGAGTTTCGGTCTATTGGAAGAATCCGCCAGAACCGGGAGCTAGGGCGAAAGGCTCGGACCTTGCCGGGATCACATACCGGCAGCCTTTCCCCCACTTCGAAGAAGAACGGAGTAATGGCGCCTTCGTAGTAATCCTCTCAGATGAGGTGACCACAGACGATGGAACCGGACTGGTCCACATGGCTCCCGCCTACGGCGAGGCCGACTTCAGAGCTCTTCACGACGCAGGAATCGAATCCCTAGTCGACCCTGTCGATTCTGAGGGCCGGTTCACAGATGCCGTTCCGGAAGTCGAAGGCCTCAACGTCAAGGAGGCCGATCATGTACTACTTCGTCTCTTGAAGGATGCCGGGACCCTCGTCCGGAACGACCGTATCCGTCACTCCTATCCGTTCTGCTATCGAACTGGGACACCCCTCATCTATAAAGCGATACCGACTTGGTTCGTCAAGGTCGAGTCTCTGAAAGACCGCATGACATCCCACAACGACCAGGTTCACTGGGTCCCCGAATACGTTGGCTCGAAGCGATTCGGAAACTGGCTGGAGGGAGCCCGTGATTGGGCTATATCAAGGAACAGGTATTGGGGATCCTGCATCCCCGTTTGGGAATGCGACTCATGCGGAGAATTCGACTGTGTCGGATCCATCGACGACGTGAAACAACGTACCGGAATCCAATTGACGGACTTGCACAAGGATGTCGTTGACCAGATCTCGTGGCCTTGTTCATGCGGTGGAACGATGCACCGAGTCCCCGAAGTCCTGGACTGCTGGTTCGAATCTGGGTCGATGCCCTACGGTCAGGTCCATTATCCATTTGAGAACCGTGAGCGCTTCGACTCAACATTCCCCGCTCAATTCATCGCTGAAGGGCTCGATCAGACCCGCGGATGGTTCTACACCCTCCACGTCTTGGGCACTGCTCTCTTCGACACCCCTGCGTACCAGAACTGTGTGGTCAACGGGCTGATCTTGGCTGAAGACGGTCGGAAGATGTCAAAGAGCCTCAAGAACTATCCAGATCCCAACCAGGTCTTTGACGAGTTCGGTGCCGACGCCCTTCGTGCCTTCTTGATCAACTCTCCGGTTTTGCGAGCTGAACCTTTGCGATTCTCCCAAGATGGAGTGAAGAACGTTGTTCGCACCGTTCTTCTCCCCTTGTGGAACACCTATAGCTTCTTCGCTACTTACGCTGAGGCCGATCACATCACCATCGACGACCTAAATGCTGCACCGCCGATTGGAGAACGCCCTGAGCTAGACCGATGGATTATCTCAGTTCTCCAGACCCTGATTTCTGAGGTCAATGAGAGAATGGAGGGGTACTACCTCTACGACGTAGTCCCGCCCATCCTCGGATTCATCGACGACCTAACCAATTGGTACGTCCGACGCTCAAGACGTCGTTTTTGGGCTCGTCGGAAAGAATCCACCGGTGAAGAGACCAACAAGATCTCGGCGTTCGCGACCCTATACGAAGTCCTCACCACTTTCGCGAAAGTGCTGGCCCCCGTGCTCCCGTTCATAACAGAACGCCTCTACCAAGATCTGGTCGCAGACCTGTACCCCGACGCCCCCCGATCGGTCCATCATTGCGATTTCCCCCTCGCCAATCCTTCGGTAATCGACACGGACTTGGAGAAGGCCATGGCGGCCGTCCGGAACGTCGTACAGCTCGGACACGCTTCCCGGAAGCGACATGAGATCAAGGTCCGCCAGCCTCTCGCCGCCGCCACTGTCTTGACCCACGATCCCCTAGTCGTGGCAGCCGTGATGTCTCACGTCTCTTTGATAAAGGAAGAGCTCAATGTCAAGGAGGTAAGGGTCCACGGAGAAGAAGCCGATCTGGTTGACCTCTCCGCCAAAATCGACTTCCGAAAACTTGGCCCTTCTTTGGGGTCGAAGACCAAGGAAGTTGCCGCAGCTGCGAATGCTCTCAACTCATCCCAGGTTCAAAAGGTCCTGGATGGTGGATCCGTCGAATTGGCAGGAGTCGATCTCACGGCCGACGACCTGATCATCACCAGAACCGCCCGTGAAGGAATGGTCGTCGAAACATCCGGAGAGCTTGCCCTCGCTCTGGACACGAACCTGGCTCAATCTCTCCTTGTCGAGGGAATGGCTAGAGATTTGATTTCCGTCATCCAGCAGCTCAGAAAAGAAAAGGGACTCGACGTGAGTGACCGAATCCGACTCCAATGGTCTTCCGCCGATGACCTCGTTCGAAGTGCTTTCTCAGCCCACCAGCAGATGATTGCCGACGAAGTCTTGGCAACAGAAGTCTCCCAGGATGCGGACAACGGGTTCGTTCCCGAGGATATCCCCGTAGAACTCGGTCTGGATAGGGTTTAGGGCTCTCTCAGTCTGGTATCGAGAAATCTCAGTCGGCTTCCCAAGGACGGGAAGCCTTCTCTCCCCCGTCTTCTTCCCCATCTTCGTCGCTCTCTTCGCCCTCTTCCTCCGATCCGTTGTCCAGCTCTCTGGGCTCAGACGCCGCATCGGTGGCGTCGTTCTGGGCATCCCGCAACAGCTCAAGATCTTCGGTCGGTAGCGAGAACGATGTTCCGCCAGGAGTCCCCGCTTCCTCTACCACAGCGGTCGCCTCATTCAAGGCCTCATCGATATCTTTGAGGTTCTCCTCGAGGGCTTTGGAGAGCGTTCCAACCCTTTCGTTAAGACCTGTCACTGAATTCCGCAGACGCCGAATATGCTCGCGAAGTCGAGAGGTCTCTTCATCTCTCTCGTCAAGGACGGCTGCCGCCTTCGCCCGCGCTCCTTCCAAAACCTTGGACGCCTCCGTCTCGGCCTGTCGCTTGATCTTCTCAACTTCGGCCCGAGCATCGTCGAGGATCGCATCGGCTGATCGTTGCGCCTGAACCAGCGCCCTCGAAATCACCGCTTCTGAGTCCTGACGGTCGGTGAGGCGACTCTCGAGAGCTCCGATTCTCTGTTGAGCATCTTGGAGACGCTGCTCGTAGTCTTTCAGGCTCGTGACGACTTCGTCGAGGAAGTCGTCGACTTCTTCCATCTCATATCCGCGAACGCTCTTAATGAACGTCTTCTGTTGCACATCGATTGGTGTCAGGGCCATCGATCTTCCTCCAAACTTCGAAACCTGAAGCCGACAACCGCCTCGAACCGCGACTCTGCTTCGCTTCGAGCCCGTTGATGATCCACAAGCTAGCCGGAAAGGTGACTAGTTGGTGGTATTGAGGCGTGTTCCGGCACTAATCGAACAGCTCGATCAAAACGATCAATATCACCGAGAGGATGATAGGGGCAAAACCAACGGCAGCATTCCCGACGCGAAGCGGCGGGACGATTCGTTCGATCGGAGCCAGCAACGGCCTTATTAGCCGCCCCAGAAAGTCGTAGACCTTCCTTACAGGATGCCCCCAAGGAAGAGGAATCCAGCTCAGGATCACCCATGCAAGAAGGGCGTAGAACAGAAGATTGAGGATTAGAACAATGATGCCCACAGCATGCTCAATCTATCTCGATCTCGTAGGCGCCTAGCCGAGCAAGTCGCCTCTTCTCTTCGCGAGTGACTTCCACCCCAACCGGTGTAACAAGAATCAAGGCCTCTCCCACCTTCTTCATCTTCCCGTCCAAGGCATAGATGAGACCCGAGGAGAAATCAATCACCCTTCTACCCAATTCGGTATCGGCCCTACGAAGATCAACTACTACCGGTATCCGATCACGGACACGGTCGGCAAGCACTCGAGCATCAGTGAACTCTTCAATCACGAGGATGTCGGCTTGGGCTGGAGCTCTAATCGTTCGGACGCCCGAACTTCGAGTGTCCGTCTGATGAGTGGGCCCGCGGACCAAAGAAGGTGGTTCCACCCGCCTGCCGATCGGTGCCGAAGCCGGCGTCCGCGCAACAACCTCATCTTCGAATTCAGTTGGTCCTCCGGCAAACGGGCTCTCCGTCTCGCCGTCTTCGTCAACGAGCCCCAGATACACCAACGCTTTGGAGAACAGTGATGACATTTCAACCGCCAAAGATAGCCCTCCCGAGCCGTATATCGGTGGCACCTTCTTCTATAGCCACCTCAAAATCATCGGACATTCCCATGGAAAGAATCTCCATCCGATATCCCAATTGCCCTAATTGCTCCCAAACCCCTCGGAGTTTGGCGAAATAGGGACGCGCATCTCCGGGGGATTCTACCCGCGGCGGAATCGCCATCAGTCCTCGAAGATCCATTCCTAGGTGTTCCAGATTAGAAGCGAGGTCCTCCAGCCCCTCGACAAGGACTCCGTGCTTCTGAGGTTCCCTCCCAATGTTGACCTGCACCAAGACTGGAGGAGGCAGTCCTGGACCTTTCATCCAAGCCGCCCCCAACTCCGGACGGTCCATCGAATGGAGAAGGTGGACTATCGGCCTGACCAGCCTCACCTTGTTGGTTTGGAGCGGACCGATGAAGTGCCAACGAATATCCGCAGGCAGAGCTCCCGCCTTGCCGTCAAGCTCTTGAGCGCGATTCTCTCCGAAATCCCTGTGCCCCTTCTGGTAAAGGGTTTCGACTTCCTCAGCACTCCTGTTCTTCGATACTGCAACGACCCGAACACTTTCGGGTTGGCGTCCCACTTTTCGACAGCACTCAGAAACCTGCTCGATGACTCGCTCGTAGTTCATATCTCCGTCCTCTTCTCCAGCCAGCCAAGAGATACCATCCGAGCTGAGGTTCCATCGCGTCTGTGTGAGAACCAAAGATCCTCATGTCGAGTACAGGCCTTGACGGATGTAAGAGTGATAGGTCTTCCGACCGCCTTCTTCACGTCCGCGATCACTGCAGCCGCCAAGTCGACAGACTCTGTGCCCCAGGATGTCGATGCGGTGAAACCGTCGAATTTCTCAGCGACTTTCCTTCCAACTTCGAAACAACAAGGGCCGATGCCGGGTCCCACATGAACTGATAACACCCGGTGGCCTCTTTCCCCCATCGCTTGGACGAGTGCGCCAACCACGCCCGCATCTCTTCCCCTCCACCCAGCGTGAGCTACTCCGACCGATCCGTCGGCTACAACGACGACTCCGAGACAGTCAGCAGTGAAAACCCCTACCGCCAGACCTTCGGACTCAGTGAAGATGGCATCCGCTTCACCTTGGTCCCCTGGCCCAATCGCCTCCACCACCCGGGATCCGTGAACCTGAGTCATCGTTGCCCAAGCTGTCGGAGCAAAAG
>CAYTVW010000113.1:0-5839 GCA_964441865.1 uncultured Acidimicrobiaceae bacterium | reverse complement strand
TGGCATACGCGGCAGCAAGTTCGATCTTGGCGATAACCCGAGTCCCACCAGACAGTTCTCTGATCTCGCGAATGTCGGCAGCGGTTCGGACAAACGAGGCAGCCACATAATCGACCCCAATCTCCGCACCGAAAGCCAGATCCTCTCGATCCTTTGGAGTGACCGCCGGAACCCGGAGGACTGTCTCAGGAAACGCAACTCCCTTGCAGTCAAGGAGGACCCCGCCCTGTTCGACTACTGCTTCAAGGGAATCAGGATTCTGTTGGGTGACACGAAGCCGGATCAATCCATCGGCCAACAGAACAGGTTCACCCTCTTGGAGATCCTCAAGAAGGTGTTCATAGTCCATGTAAACCGAACCTGGCTCGGCTTCGCCCAAACCTTTGATGAGACGGACAGTCTGACCCCCCTCCAAGATGGTGAAACCACCGGGGAACCTTCCCACTCGCAACTTGGGTCCTTGAATGTCCTGAATAATCGCGATTGGCTTCCCGGCATCCGCGGCAGCCTCTCGAACCCACCGCGCCATCTTCCGATGAGTGTCGTGATCTCCGTGGGAGAAGTTGATCCGGGCAGCATCCATCCCCGCGTCGATCAAGCTCCGGATCTTCTCAGGGTCTTCGACCGAAGGCCCCATCGTGGCAACAATCTTGGTAAGGCTTTCCATGCTCACTTCACGCTAGCTAAAAGAAACAAGGATCAATGATTCCGGCTCATTTCGCTAGGACCACAAGGTCGGCATCGGCAAATTGGTCAGCCGAGAAATAGCCTCTGTCCAACGCCACAACCCGACATCCAGCTGCTCTGGCTGACGCGATTCCGGTGGGAGTGTCTTCAATCACTACACACCTTGTCGGGTCTACACCCAGTTTCTCAGCCGCTGCAAGGTAAATGTCCGGAGCCGGTTTCGGGTTTGCGACTTCGTCTACAGCGATTGAGACAGCGAACCGATCGACTATCCCGCAAGCCTCCAAGACAGCATCCAGCCGCCAGCGGGCACTGTTTGTGCCCACCGCCAGCGGTTTGTCCCCCAGATCGTCGAGTAGAGCCATAGTGTCAGGGTATGTGGGAATTCCGTCAGCGGCTAGGCGAAGGAATGCTTGACGATTGATCCCTTCGATCTGTTCAACCGTCATCCCCGATTCTTTGCGATAGTTCTCCGCCAGTTCGCGGTCGGTCTTTCCAACGAATCCTTCAGCTTCATGGGCACGGTGGCCGAGACCGATTGTCTCCGCGACAATCTGCCATGCGGCGAGAGCTGTGGGCTCGGAGTCGACCAATACCCCGTCGCAGTCGAAAAGCACCGCGTCAGCAGCGCGAACTAGATCCATCATCTCATTCATCTGTTGAGCCTGTCACCGAGGATCTGATTCACCACTTTGGGGTCAGCCTTCCCTTGCATCGCTCTCATCACTTGACCCACCAAGAATCCAATCACTTTCTCTTCTCCGCGGGCGAACCTCTCGATCGCCTCCGAATTAGCAGCTAGGACCTCGTCGACTGCGCCTTCGATCGCGCCCGTATCCGAGATCTGGATCAGATCGCGGGTTTTGGCGACTTCGCCTGGTTTCCCCTCGCCGGACAGGACTCCGCCTAAGACCGTCTTGGCTGCCGATGCAGAAATCTTCGATCCATCCACCATAGCTATCAGCTCAGCAAGGTCAGCCCCGGTGATCGTGGCTTTTGCGGGTTCGATTTCCGCCTTCCGGAGCCAAGCAGTCACCTCTCCTGTCACCCAATTGGCCGCCTGCCGAGCGGGAGCACCTTGTGCTACGGCGTCGTCGAAAAGATTCCGAAGCGCGGGCTCAGCACCTGAGAGGATCGATGCACCGTGAGCGTCGACTCCAAGATCGCGATATCGGGAACGCCTCTGAGCAGGGAGTTCCGGGAGAGAAGCTCGAATGGCCTCTCTCCATTCGGCGTCCACCACAATTGGGACCAAGTCGGGCTCGGTGAAGTACCGGTAGTCACTGGAGCCTTCCTTCGTCCGCATTCCTTGGGTCACACCAGCCCCCTCGTCCCAATGACGAGTCTCCTGGACTATTCGCCCGCCTGATTCGAGCTCTGCTATCTGACGGGCGATTTCGTAGTCGACTGCCCGTTCCAACGACCGGAAAGAGTTCATGTTCTTAATCTCGACCTTGGTTCCGAATGTCTGTGAACCAGTCGGCATAACAGAGATGTTGGCGTCAAACCGGATTGAACCTTCCTCCAGTCGGGCGTCAGAGACGTCGAGTTCGGCGATCACATTCCGGAGTTCTTGGGCATAGGCTTTGGCTTGGACGGCCGATTTGATGTCAGGCCGAGAAACGATCTCGACGAGCGGAACACAGGATCGGTTGAAGTCAATGAGCGTTTCCGTCGCAGAATGGATCCGACCCGACCCCCCGACATGCACTGACTTCCCGGTGTCTTCTTCCATGTGCGCCCGCTCGATCCGGATCCGAACCGTCTCTCCTTCTACGTCTACGTCCAGGAAGCCGTCGTGACACACGGGGATATCGAACTGGCTTATCTGATAGTTCTTCGGTAGGTCGGCATAGAAATAGTTCTTTCGGTGGAACACCGAAGTCTCAGAAATCTCACAGTTGAGGGCGAGCCCGATCTTGGTGATCCACTCGATCGCTTTCCGGTTAGGAACCGGAAGCGCGCCGGGGAGAGCGAGACAGGTCGGACACACGTCAGTGTTGGGCTCTTCCCCGAACGAGACTCTGCAGCCACAGAACATCTTGGATTCGGTGAACAATTCGACATGAACCTCGATCCCGATCACCGGCTCCCAGTCTTTTTCGCTCATTCCCACTCCTCCAACATCTCTGGCCTGGCTTGGAACTCCACCAGTCTCTCAACCTCGGCGGCAACCCGGAACATCTGGCGTTCCCCTAACGCTGGCGCCATCACCTGGAATCCAACGGGAAGACCCAGCGCGTCGAGACCTATCGGGACGGAGACGGCTGGTTGGCCAGTCAGGTTGGCGGGGATTGTGCGGACATCGCAGAGATACATCGCCAGCGGATCCTGTGATTTCGAGCCAATTTTGAAGGCGGTCGTCGGGCTGGTCGGAGAAACCAAAACGTCGACCTTCTCGTAAGCCTTGTTGAACTCTTGTTGGAGAAGTCCACGTAACTTGTGTGCCTGCCCATAGAAGGCGTCGTAATACCCGGCCGATAGCGCGTAGGTCCCCAGGAGAATGCGACGGGTCACCTCCGGTCCAAAACCTTCCGCCCGGGTCTTCGCCATCATCTCTTCAGTAGTGGCTCCCGGGACTCTCAACCCATATCGGATACCGTCAAAACGAGCCAGATTCGCCGACGCTTCGGCAGGTGCGATCAGGTAATAGGCGGAGAGGGCAACTTCAACTACCGGAATTGAGATCTCTACGATCTCGGCTCCCTGATCGGAGAGAAGACCGATAGTCCGATTCACGGCTTCAGACACGGCTTGCTCGAATCCTTCACCCGAAAGGTCTTTGAGGACCCCCACCCTCATCCCCTTCACCCCGGCGGTGAGATCTGCCCCGAACTCCGGGTATTCACCATTCCAAGAAGTGGCGTCTAGAGGATCGTGACCAGCGACAGTCTGGAGAAGCGTGACAGCGTCTTCGACAGTACGGGCAAAAGGACCTATCTGGTCGAGTGACGAAGCGAAAGCTATGAGACCATATCGGCTCACCAATCCGTAGGTAGGTTTCATGCCAACCACTCCGCACAGAGACGCGGGTTGGCGGATCGAGCCACCAGTGTCCGACCCGAACGATCCGAAAGCAGACCGAGCTGCAACCGTCACAGCGGAGCCGCCTGACGACCCTCCGGGGACGCGATCCGCGTCCCAAGGATTCCTGGTCGGCCCGTATGCCGAATTCTCGGTCGACGACCCCATAGCGAACTCGTCGAGATTGGTTTTCCCGACAATTACGGCACCGGCTTCTCGGAGTTTGCGAACGATGCTGGCATCGTATGGGGGAAGGTATCCCGCCAGAATCTGAGAAGCGGCGGTAGTCGGGACCCCTCGAGTACACATGTTGTCTTTGAGGGCGATTGGGATTCCGTGGAGTGGCCCGCGGTCTTCTCCCCCCTTGAGATCTGCGTCCGCTCGTCGGGCCGCCTCTCGGGCGCCTTCGTGGTCAATGTACAGATACGAGTGCAGCTCGGATTCGGTCTGAGCGGCTCTAGTTACTGCGGCTTCCACAAGGTCGGTGGCGGTGTGAGTTCCGTCTCTAAGACCCCGCGCAGCTTCTCTAATTGTCAGTTCGGTGAGACCCATGATTCTTCCTAGTTCTCCATCGCCGGAGGAACCAAAAAAAACCCGTCTCGCGTCTCGGGCGCCTGAGATAACACCTCATCCCGATCAAGCGAGGCACGACTTACATCGGGCCTGAACGCGTTGACAATTCCGAGGGGATGCGCTGGCGGATCAATATGGGATGTGTCGACCGACTGCACTCTCGCAGCGTGGTCCAGAATCGCTCCGAGTTGTTCTTTGTAGCGGCCAAGCTCGTCTTCGGAGAGTGCGAGCCGAGCCAACTCGGCGACATGAGCAATATCGATATCGATTGGCATGAGGGCACCGAGTGTAGGGGAACCAGGATCCCCCTTGTCCAACTGGCTACTGCTCCACCCGCTTTGGCCTAATCAGCCCTTGCCGCCCCACCGCACTCCGGGTTGTCGGCACCACACCAGACTCTTCGCAGCTAAACCAGTCCACAGGAACAACCTCACATCCTTTCAGAGACTTCCGGAACGCGAAACCCCGACTCGAGTTGGAGCCTCTTGATTGGACGACAAGTGTCCCACCTCCAAAAGTCGGGTAAACGCGGCTTCGTCGATGATCGGAACACCCAACTCGTTTGCCCGGGAAATCTTGGCAGCTCCCGGAGAATCACCTGCTACCACATAATCTGTCTTCGACGACACCGATCCCGACGCCTTGCCGCCGAGAGACTCTATTGCTTCTTTCGCTTCCTCACGAGAAAAACCGTTCAAGGTACCTGTGACAACAAGAGTCAGCCCAGACAACAAACCTGAGGCTCCGCTTCCTTGGTCTTGATCCGGATCGCTAGTCCTCACACCAGCTTCTTTAAGGCGAGAGACCAACTCCATGTTTTCTGCCTCTGATGCCCAAGAAACCCAGGCTTCAGCGATCACATCGCCAATCCCTTCGATAGCAGTGAGGTCTTCCATCGACACCTTCATGAGATCGTCAATCGACCTGTATCTCTTCGCCAGTTCCTTGGCTGCAGCTGACCCCACGTGTCGGATCCCCAAAGCAGTGATGAGTCTCGCAAGTGGCCGGTCTCGAGCCGCGTCAATACCGGCCATCAGTTTGGGTATGGAGACTTTGCCCTGACCTTTCAGTCCCGAGAGATCCTCCGGTTTGAGGAAAAAGATGTCGGCCGGCCCAGAAATCACTTTCCGCTCCACCAGTTCTTGAAGGGTCTTTTCCCCCAGCCCCTCAATATCCATCGCTGAACGGCCCGCAAAGAACATCAGCCATTCGATGAGTCGGGAAGGGCAATCGAACCCTCCCGTGCATCGAGCCACTTTCTCTCCCTCCGAACGCACGATAGGGCTCCCACAGAAAGGACAAGCCGTGGGCATCTCCCAAGGTTTTTCCGCCCCGGTTCTAGTAGAAATAACTGGACCGATAACTTCAGGAATAACGTCTCCAGCACGCCTCACTACGACTCGATCACCGACGCGTACATCTTTAATGCGGACTTGTTCCTCGTTATGGAGAGTTGCCCGCGAGACAACTGCTCCTCCTACTGTCACCGGCTCCAGCACTGCAAAAGGTGTCGCCGCCCCTGTTCTACCGATGTTTATCTCTATTCCTAGAAGCC
>CAYTVW010000112.1:0-5875 GCA_964441865.1 uncultured Acidimicrobiaceae bacterium | reverse complement strand
ATGGGCGCCTAACCCAATCAAGGGACGTGGACAACACCGAAAGGACGGGTTTTATTTGGGGATGCCGTCTCTTCAGAGAAGGCTGAAGGCGTCGGAACCGTTCGGTGGTTTAGCTGGGATCGGCGGAGGCGATCCCATGTCTCGGGCGATGACGTCTTCTTCGATTCCGTTGCTCGGATCATCGCAGAGGGTGGAGTTGGAGGATTCCCGAGAAATGGTGAATTCTCGTCCGACGAGCCGAGGCTTCTCATTTTCGTGATCGCCTATCAGGCCGAGTCAACGCTCGCCTGGGTGTTAGGGCGGATCCCAACAGAAGTGTTCGCTGACTTCGCTTGCGAGGTCTTGGTGGTCGACGATGCATCGGAAGACCGGACATATCGGATCGGGACTGAATACTCTCGGGAGCATCCGGATCTGCCTCTGACCGTTCTCCGGAATCGGGTCAATCAAGGGTATGGGGGGAACCAGAAGATTCGTTATTCCTACGCCATTCAGAATGGATTTGATCTGGTGGCCATGGTGCACGGAGACGGACAGTATGCGCCCGAAGAGCTGCCCCGTCTTCTGGCGGGGTTCCAAGATCCGGGGGTATCGGCGGTATTCGGGAGCAGGATGATTCGGTCTCGGGATGCGCTCAAGGGCGGCATGCCGTTCTACAAATGGATCGGAAATCGGATTCTTTCCGGTGTCCAGAACTTCCTGTTGAGAACTCACTTTTCCGAGTTCCATTCCGGTTATCGCATATACCGTGTCTCCGAACTCAAGAGGATCAGGTTCTCCCTCAACTCGAACGGATTTGTCTTCGACACAGAGATCATCCTGCAGCTATTGAACGCGGAGGCTCGTATCGTCGAGCTAACCATACCCACCTATTACGGCGACGAGATCTGTCGGGTGAACGGGATCAAATACGCGTTCGAGGTTTTCAACGCGACTCTGGTCTGCGCAATCCATCGTCTCGGTCTCCGGCACCAAAGAAGGTTGGAGCCGATCCGTCCCGGTAACACCAACTATGAACTCAAGCTTGGTTACCCGAGCACTCACCAGTGGGTGCTCGACAGAATCCCTGACGGTTCCTCTGTGATCGATATCGGATCGGGGCCGGGAGGGATGGCTGCCGAGCTTATCAAGAAGCGGTGTCGCGTCGCCGTTGTGGATCGTTATCCACCGGCAGTCCCGGATCTGGAGTGTGACGTATTCGTCCAGGACCTTGATGAAGACTTGAGGTTCCGCATTGACGACTTCGGGTACCTTCTGCTACTGGACATAATCGAACATCTCAAGAACCCTGAGGAGTTTCTCGACAGGCTCAGAAGTCAGTTCACCCACGACGAGAAGACTCTCATTCTTACAACACCAAACATCGGTTTCGTGATTCCGAGGCTGGCGTTGGCCTTTGGCCAGTTCAACTACGGCGAATCTGGGATACCAGACCGGACCCACACCCGACTATTCACTTTCCGAACTCTCCGTTTGATGCTCCGAGACGCGGGCTTCAAGATTCAAGAGGTACGAGGCGTCCCCGCGCCGTTAGCGAAGGCGATAGGAGACGGATTCCTTGCCAAGGTATTCAGCGGGATCAACCTCTTCCTTATCCGCATCAGCAAGAAGCTTTTCGCATTTCAGATTCTGGTGGTGGCCAAGACGTCACCTGACCTTAATTTCCTGCTTGGAGATGCAGCGAGAGAGAAGCCGCCAGATGTCGTTCGGCAAACCTGGTCTTGTGAACGAGTCAGTCGTATGGGTTCTGGTCGGGGTCGTTTTTCTGGGGCTCATGGCGATTGTCCCGGGATCCAATGGGGTGCTTCCGGCGCTTGGGGCATTGTTGGTGGTCAGCGCTCTCGTGCTACGCCGGCCGACTCGTTTGGTTGGGAAGTCCGTGGTCTTGTGGCTGACCGTTGGCTTTACGGCCCTATTCGTGGTCGGGTCTTTTGCTTGGATTGGTGACTGGCTCGACGGAGGTGTCGCTTGGGCGGCCCGCGCTTTGGTGCTTGTTGACGTCGCCGGGGCAATCCTCCTTATTTCAAAACCCACCTGGATGGGTGTCGCGGCAGTCATTGCCGTCCATGCCGCCTTAGGTGGAGTTTGCCTTACCTCGGATCCCGTGATCGACGTACGGATGTTCCAAGAGGTGGGAGCTGAAGCTTTGATTGCAGGGGAGAATCCTTACACCGAGACTTACCTTGATGTCTACGTGCTAGCTGGGCGGCCCGAACTGAGTGAGTTCTTCTACGGAGAAGGAGTCTCCGAAGGTGGCACACTCACTTACCGGTTCCCTTATCTACCTG
This sequence comes from uncultured Acidimicrobiaceae bacterium, assembly GCA_964441865.1. GTDB lineage: Bacteria > Actinomycetota > Acidimicrobiia > Spongiisociales > ZC4RG35 > CAYTVW01. The sequence continues at coordinate 3,587 of CAYTVW010000112.1, read as the reverse complement.
GGAGCGCCTTAGTAGTGGTACCGGGCCGTCTTGCCGGAGATGTTCGATACGTCCACTTGGCTGCTTCCTTGATCGCTGGGTGGCTTCTGGCCAGGAACGCGAAGGATCTCCAGATGGGCGCTGTCGGAGCGACGGTCGTGATGCTCAATCCTTCCTTCCTCGCGATGATTGCCTTCGCCTGGACTGAGCCAATACTGGCGGCCTTAGTTATCGGGGCAGCGGCCAGTCGCAAGAGCTGGCGTTTCTGGTCGGGGACAGCGGTACTTTTCAAACAAAACATGGTGTTCTTCTCCCCTCTCTTTTGGATTTTGGAGTCGGAAGGGAAGAAATCGAGGGTTTGTATCCGTGAGCTCGTGATAGGAGCTCTACCGCTCGGGCTGATCACCCTGTGGTTCGCCATCTCGGACTTCGCCGCGTTCTACAGACCGGTATTCGAATGGCAATTCGTGCAACCATTCAGACCCGATTCCATCTCAGCGTTGACCGCTCGGGTGAACTCATACTCCTGGCCCCCTGAATGGAGTTGGCCGCTTATCACTTTCGGTCTAGGAGGGGTCGCGTTGATCATCTCTCTGAGAAAGCTTCCCCATTCACGGTCGAACTTCGGGGTTGCTGTGTCGATGGTGGCACTCTGGTTTTTCTTGAGCGCGAAGCAGTCATTCGTTAACTACCTATTGCTGGCCTTCGTCGGGTTGGGAATCGCCGTCGCGTTTTCCGGAGACGATCCGGATCCATTAGGAGGATCGAAACGGGTTTCTACTACGACCAACTGACTCAGTCGTAATACCGTCTCGAGGGTCGTCGACTGGCCTTGACAGCTCTAGTCAGATGGATTGGGATAGCTACGGTTGCGGCGAAAAGCGAGAACAAGAGAAAACCCCTCGCGACGCCTTCCCAGTTGAATTCCTGACCCGAGAAATCAAAGGGGAAGACCTGGAGCATCTTCAACCCGACGAAAAGGTTCACCAGTGAAGCCAATGCTTCGGCGGCATGAGTGAGCCACCCCGGGTCCCAGAACAGGAACGCAAGGTTGAATACGATTGAAAGAGACAATGAGGCCCTGATCCACGGGACTACCCGGTCGAAGTCGTTGGTCAGGAACGGAAGCCACTCCCACTCCTGGAGGTGTCCGACCATCCACCAGAACAGCGCGAAGATGATGATGATGGCCGAGTAGCCGATGCGGCGACCAGTTCTGTTGGCTCTTTCGCTGGCAGTGTTCACGCTGGCCCTTTCGACGGTTCGCGGAGCGAGGATTCGTCTGGAGAATGGTAACGACAGTCTTTCGGTTCCGTGCCGGATCGGGACGGAACGAAGATTCCTGGAATAATCAGGCCCCATATGCATGAGTTTGCTTTGGCCGAGGCGGTGGTCCGGGCCGCCGAGAGAGAAGTCCGAGATCGAGATTCGGTGACGATACTGGTGAAGGTGGGAGAGCTACAACAGATCCAGGCGGAGTTGTTCGAGTTTTCTCTCAAAGAGGTGATTCCGGCGGGTGACGAACGCTTGTCTCGTATTCGATTCGAGGTGGAGATCGAAGAGGTTAGGTTCGAGTGTCGGGGATGTGGACTCGGGTTCGGGAGGGGAGAAGCCCACACTCTTGAGGGGTGGGATCTCGATGAGGCAATTCACTTCATTCCGGAGATGGCGCACGCCTTCATCCGTTGTCCAAGGTGTGACAGTCCCGATTTCGAGATTATCTCTGGAAGGGGAGTGACCATAGAAACGATTGGTGATTCTGATGGTTGAGTCTTCCAGAATCGACCCTCGAGAAGCGATCATCAGCGAGAGACTCGCCGGGATTGGTCGGATCGTCGGTGTGGGTGGAGGGAAAGGGGGGATCGGAAAGTCGATCTCGGCGGCTTGTTTGGGGATCGCTCTTGCGGATCGAGGCCAACGAGTGGGAATCTTCGACCTGGATTTCACGTCTCCGTCGATACAAGTTGTTTTCGGGGTCGAACCGGGCTTCCCAGAAGAAGAATTCGGTATTGACCCCTTCCCCGTCAAGGGGATCAGTCTGATGTCCACGTCCTTTTTCGTTGGAGATAACCCGGCTCCACTTCGCGGAGTCGACTCCACCAACGCTCTGATCGAACTGCTCGCTATCACGAGATGGGGCGACATGGACTATCTGATACTCGATCTTCCTCCCGGTCTCGGAGATACCGGTCTCGATGTGATTCGTCTTATGCCAAGAATCGAGATGCTGGTTGTCGCTTCGGCTTCTCGGATGGTGACGGAGTCGGTGAGGCGGGCGGTCCGGCTCCTTAACGAGCAGCACATTCCGTTAGTTGGGATGGTCGAAAACATGAGTCTCGGCGAATCTCGTGCGGTGGAAAAGATGGCCGAGAAGGAGGGAGTCCTCTTCTTAGGTTCAGTTCCATATGATTCGAGACTCGAATCGTCGCTCGGTGACGTTGATTTGATTCGGAAGACCGACGTCTATCGAGCTTGGGTGGGTTTGGCTGCGCGCTTATGAGCCTTGGCCTTGGGACCTGAGGTATCTGAGGATTCTCATACGCTGGGAGACTCCCATCCACGCGAGATAGACGGCATATATCGCCAGGAACATCTGGTCTTGGGATACGAGCCAGGCGGTGACGGCTACTCCGAATACGACGTTTGTGACCAAGAGGATCTCTAACGAATGGGGAACTCCGAGAGCAGCGAGGGAGTATTCGAGGATTGCTGCACCGTCGAAGGCTCCGAACGGGAGAAGTTGGATGAGGGCCCACCAGGCGTTGATCATTACAAGCAGACGGAGCCACTCTCCCAGAGAAGACTCGGTCTGTATCCCGCTGAAGGTATTGAATAGGTGGACCAACCCAAGAAACACCAAGCTGTATGCGATCCCAGCGGATGCGATCCAGGCTCGTCGCCAGAGGGTGGCGTGGATGGGGAGACCTGTGGTTTGACCGCCGAGGAGTCCGATAGTGATCTCAGGCCTGCCTCCGGCCCGCCGCGACTCCAGGGCGTGGCCGAGTTCGTGGACCACCACGACGGGGACGACTGCCGCGGCGAACAAGAGGATCGGACCGATTGACCGAGTGGTCGAGTAAGCGTTGGCCATTATCAAGAGGGATATGACGAGGGCGTCGCCTCCCACTTTGACGGGGATACCGAAGAGTCGAAAGCCTGAATTCACGAAGGGAACCATACCGGGGTAATTGGTGGTTCCAGACATTCTGTGAGGGCCAGGGGGTTTGGCTTGGTCTTGTGGGGGCATTTCCCGGGTTTCTGTCCGCAAATTCAACTATTTGGGCGCTTGAGACGGTACCTTGGTCGCATGACACGTGTCTTTCCCGAAGGATTCATCTGGGGGACTGCTACTGCAGGTCACCAGGTCGAAGGCAATAACGACAATTCGGATTGGTGGGAATACGAATTGCGGCCCGACTCACCAGCGAAAGAACCATCGGGCGATGCTATCGATCACTATCACCGGTATCCGGAAGATATCGCCCTTCTCGCCAGTCTCGGTTTTGGGATGTATCGGTATTCAGTCGAGGGGTCGCGGATCGACCCATCAGAAGGGGTTTTTGATTCCTCCGCTCTCGCCCATTACCGGGAAATGACTGAGTCCGTTC
>CAYTVW010000111.1:0-6024 GCA_964441865.1 uncultured Acidimicrobiaceae bacterium | reverse complement strand
CATCTTGATCTTGATGGACCTCTTTCCGTGAATCTGCTTCAGGTTGTCGGGGGTGTCGAGAGCGTAGAGCTTCCCTTCATTAATGAAGGCGACGCGATTGGAGAGTTGATCGGCCTCCCACATGTCGTGGGTAGTCAGAAGAATCGAGGTTCCCTGTTCGGCTTCAGCCTTGATCAGCTCCCTTATCGTCGCTGATGAGACTGGGTCGAGACCGTCCGTTGGCTCGTCAAGAAACAACGCTTTGGGCTGATTCACGAGGGCTCGTGCCATCATCAACCTCTGACGCATCCCCTTGGAGTAGGAACTGACTCGGTCTTTCGCTCGATCGGCAAGCCCCACTTGATCTAGGAGTCCTTTGGCATCAAACTTCTTGATGCCGAACAGGGACGCGTGGAATCGTAGGTTCTCCTCGGCCGACATTGTCTCGTAGAGGTTCTTCTCTTCGAAACAGACGCCGATCTGTGATGCCATCCGGGGGTCATCTTGGGAGGCGTCGAACCCGAGGACTCTGGCGGTCCCGCTGTCGGGGCGCAATTGTCCAGTGAGGATCTTGATCGTTGTCGATTTCCCCGCCCCATTTGGCCCGAGGAACCCAAGAATCTCGCCAGGAGCGATCTCGAAGTCGATCCCCTTCACCGCTTCAGTTTTTCCGTAGGAATACTTCAGGCCTTCTACTGAAATCGCCGGTTCGCTCATGTGCTTTCCTCTCTCTCCGGCGTCGGAGCAGTGACTCAAGTTCACTTCTTAGCTTAGGTTCGTTTCGTTCTCCGATCCGGGGGAGTTCTTCACTCCGAATTCTTGGGCTTGTGAGAGGCCAAGAAGCACTTGGGGATCTGGACGGGGAGCCCATTCTTCCAACTGACACTCCTCTTTGGACGAATCTGTTCGGGCTTTCTGGGCCTCTCGGCGACTGCTTTCTGTCTTTGGTCACTTGGTTACTCGCTTATCATTACGGTGTTCGGACGCGCCTATCTGGCCAGGTAGCTTCTCGGAGGGACCTCTAGTGGTTCCCTGCCTCCGTGATCCGGGCACAGAACATACGAAACGGTGGAATAGTGAAGAGACTTCGATACTCGCGTGTGGGCGGCTTTTCGGCGTTAATCCTGGGTGTTGTGTTGATCGGTGTTCCGCCGGTGATCGCAGAGGATGAGACGATTCCGCCGGGTGGGCACTTCTGGGATGATGACGGAAATATCTCTGAAGGGGCGATCGAATCGATTGTTGGGGCAGGGATCATGAAGGGGTGCAACTCGCCCTACTACGACATGTTCTGTCCAGAATGGACGGTGAGTCGGGGAGAAGCCGCCCAGGTTCTCCGATCAGCGTTTGATGTTTCTGAACGAGGATCGAACACGTTCGTCGATACGGTCGGGAAACCGTATTTGAGTGACATTTCGGCGTTGACGTCAGCGGGCGTGATGACCGGGTGCAGCGAAACGGAGTTCTGTCCTGAGGAAGACATCACTAGGGAGGAGTTGGCCGAGGTGTTCGCTCGATTCCTTGATCTCACAGACATTCGCCGCCCTCTCAGCGACATGGTCGGAGCTTCGGGAGACTCGGCGGCGGCAGTTGTCTCGGAACGAATAATGCTTCCTTGCGACTTGGACTCTTGGGCTTTCTGTCCGAACGAACCGGTCACCCGAGGAGAGCTAGCTTCGTTTGTCCTCCGAGCCCTTGATATGCGTCCCACTTATCCGCCACCGGCTCAGGTTCACATGCTGAGTCGGTTCACCACCTATCACCCATGCTGTCAGGAGAGGGTGTGGGCGGTCCACCATTCGGCCGACCTTATTGATGGAGTGATCATTGATCCCCACCGGGTGTTCTCAATGTTGGAGGCGCTCGACGGCGGCGTCCGCGACGGTTACTGCCAGACAGCGACGACCCTCTTCAACGCCTTCTATTGGGCGGCGTTGGACGAAGTCGATCATCTCCCTCACGACTACAACTTCATTCGCTACCCCGACGCCCTTGAGGCAACACTTATTCCGCGTCGTCAAGACCTGAAGTTCCGAAACGACACCAAACGTCCAGTCGAAATCCGCGCCTACTACACCACGACTTCGATAACCGTGGAGATCTGGGGAGACAACGACGGGAGAGTCATGGAGGGCGATTACAGCCCGGAGAGAGGTTACGTCATGGAGGCGGTCGAAGAGGGCGGCTCCGCGGCGCGGATCGTGTCGAGCGAGGTGGAGAGGATAGGTCCGAGAAAATACCGGGCGACCAGAACCATCACTGAGAATGGCATCTCGGAGTCGGAGTCTTGGGAGTTCAGGTACAACACCGGTTACTGATTCGTCGTATAGGTCTATCGGCTTGTAGCACTGCAGACAATTTCAGATATCATCAGTGCGGGAAGCTGGTGGGGGGCGGTCCTTTGGACAACCCACGAGAGGCTCAAGGAACGGCCCGAGGGCGCCGATTCGATGGACTACTGGCGTATGCGATGCGTACGGCCAGCCTGTTTTGCATTAAGGAGTCGTCGGAGTCACTTATGCCTCGAATTGGGAGATCTGGATCCTTGATGGCCTTCGTATTGGGCTTCACCACATTGTCGATGCTGGGTGTTCTCCCGATTGGGATTGGTGTAAAGGTCGCAGAGGCCGCGCAACCGACCCTTCCTCCTGGAGGATCGTTCTGGGATGACGACGGACTTTTGTCTGAGGGAGCTATCGAGAGCGTTGTGGCGGCCGGACTCATGTTGGGTTGCCAGAGCGAGGATCACCACACTTTCTGTCCCGAAGCCGAAGTTACCCGTCTGGAAGCGGCCCAGGTTTTCGATCGGGCGCTAGAACTACCTCGGGTGGCCGGGAATCTCTACGCCGATCCCCACCTACCAGACTCTGAAGTGATCAACTCGGTGGTCGCGGCCGGGTTGTTCGAAGAGTGTGCACCTGGTGTCTTCTGTCCAAACGCTCCGATAAGCCGTGAAGAGTTGGCTACCGCTTTCGCCCGCGGTTTCCGGCTTCCACCTGCTCAGAAGGAGTTCCCTGATCTGAATGGCTCCGAGCATTCTGAGGAGATTCAGGCCGTCGCCGCCGCCCGGATAATCTTGGCCTGCAATTTCGCTACTGGAGCCTTCTGTCCTGAAGGCAGAGTCACTCGGAAAGAGTTCGCCTCGTTTGTCTTGAGAGCCACGGACCTCAAACCTATGCAGGTTCCCCCAAGTGAGTTCCACATGATCAGCAGGTTCACCACCTATCACCTTTGCTGTCAACGGAGGGTTTATAACGTTCATGACCTGGCCAACCGTATCGACGGAATCGTTGTCAATCCGGGCGAGACCTTCTCGGCGTTGAAGTTGATCAGAAACCGCGTGAGGAGCGGTTACTGCCAAACCGCGACGACCCTATTCAACGCCATTTACTGGGCTGGCTTGGAGGACGTTCAGCATCGTCCGCACGCGGTCAACTACTCGAGGTATCCGGATGGTCTGGAATCAACCCTGATAGGGTGGAGGGTCGATCTGAAGTTCCGGAACAACACCCACCGACCGATAGAGATTCGATCCTATTACACGGGGACTTCGATAACAGTTGCGATTTGGGGAGACAACGACGGACGTTCCGTTTCGGGTGATTTCAGCCCCAAGAACGGATACCGGGTGAGCGTCCTTTCGCAGGGAGGGCCCGACGCCAAAGCGGTCATCAGCGAGGTGGTGCGGATTGCCCCTCGTAAATACAAGACCACCAGGTCGGTTTACACGAACGGAGTGGGAACGACTGAGAGTTGGACATTCAAGTACAGCACTGGGGTGTGAACGGAGTCTCTGCATCTCGCTTCGAGGGGAGGAACGGAAACGCCTCAACATTCGTTCTTGCTTTTGGAAGCGGACTTGAACCCGACGATGCGATCAAGAAAGGGCTTTGTGCAATCTCGCAATTCTCTTAAGGGCATGCCCTTCGATCGGATTCGGGTGGGCGTTCGGCGTTGCCTCTGGTGTGTTCTCTCGGTTCTTATCGTTGTCCTAGGGTCTCCCGTGTTGATCTCTGCGTCGACAGGGACTGCCCTTCTCGGTCCAGGCGGATCCTTCTGGGACGATGACGGGACTGAGTATGAGGGAGCCATCGAAGCGGCCGTTGCTTCCGGGTTGATGTCAGGGTGCAACTCACCTTATTACGACATGTTCTGTCCGGATCGAGAGATGACCAGGGCGGAAGCGGCTGTCGTATTCGCCAAAATGCTGGGTCTGGAGGGTGAAGCCTCCATTCAGCTTTCGGACACCAAGAACGTATTCGGTGGAGATGCTTCGAGACTGGTTGCAGGGGGCGGGCTGATGGTCCCTTGTGACATCTCGGCGGGGCTGTTCTGCCCCCACGAGCCGTTTTCACGAAGAGACATGGAGTTGTTCCTTCTGGTAGTCAGTTCGCGATTCGAAGCAGACATCGCTGGTGGGAGTCTGGGGTCACGCTACGCGGTGTCCGCCCGTATCGACTCCGCCCAAAGGAGCCTGAGGGAAGGGAATTCGAAGGATGCGCCGAATGTGAACCGTGGCGAGATGGCGCATCTGATAGGCGAGGTTCTAGGAATCACCCCGATAGTCCCTCCTCCCGCTAGCCACCACCTGATCAGCCGATTCACCATTCGGTACACATGCTGCAGCCCGCGGGATGCGGCCGCCCACGCGGCCGCCAGAGGGCTCGACAAGGCAGTGGTGTTGCCTCGCGAGGTGTTCTCGATGAATAACCGTCTGGGGACCGTCGAACATGGCTTCTGTCGGACCGCCACTTCGCTCTTCAACGCTGTCTATTGGGCGGGCCTTGCTCCAGTCGAACGATATTTGGATGGGGTCAACTACACGATGTATCCGGATGGTCTCGAGGCAATCCTGGTGATGGACAAGCACGACTTCAGATTCCGAAATGACTTCGATCGGCCAATAGAGATCCGAACGTCTACGACTTCGACCTCGGTCACAATCGAGATCTGGGGGGATAACGACGGGAGGTCGGTTGACGCGGAGTATTTCTATAAGACGGGCTACCTGGTCAGTGTTCTGGATGAGGGAGGCCCGCGTGCGGTGAAGGCGACTGTCGATGTTGAGAAGACCGCCCCAAGAGAATTTCAGGTCACGAGAAGGGTTCACCTTGGAGGTGCGGTTTTTACTGAGGTGAGTATCTCCAGATACCGGACCGGAACTTGAGTTTCGGGACTCAAGGCGAGGCTGCCGAAGGCGTTCCGTGATCCGGCGGAATTGCGACGATCATTTGTGAAACGGGTGGATCGTCGCGCAACTCTCAGCTGATCCAGTTTCAAGGGCTCCGGGAAACATCCACTTTGGCTGAAGTAATTGACGGTCAATTAGCTGAGCTTGTTACAGAACTGGGCGATGATCGGGATCAGCCCGCACACCTGGTGGTTTCGCGAGGGCAACCGTGGAAAGTCGTCGTCCCTGGGACCGGGCTCGTATCGGCGCTACCCCGAAGGATGTTCGGTGACCCGTTCTGATCGTTGTCATCCAAGCCGGGAACCCGTGGATGGAACGACAATGATGAGATCCCGGTCGACTCCCCAGGTTTCGATTACCCCTTCAAGATTCACGTTTGTTCCAATTCGGATGCAGTCACAATAGAACGAGTAGCCCCCGGTAATGATCTCGCCTGGGGCCAAAGCCACTGACGGCAACGCTGCGAATACCCGGTCAAGGTCGACGGAAGAGACTCTGCTTCGACGGAGATAAGAACCCAGATCGGCGTCTGCCGCCAATGCCTTGACCGTACGCGATGCCTCTGTCAACTCCTCCAAGGTCGAATCCTCAGCCATCGTCACGACCAACAATCCATCGCCGCAACGGGCATCAAGAACCCCAGACAATTCCGACACGCGGGCGACTGTCTCTTCGAAGGGTTCGATCATCTCATCTGTCGCTGTTGTTGTGACCCCCTCAAGACTCGTCGAAGTGTTGGTCCTGAAGGAATCGGGTTGGGTGGTGGATGATGTCTCGAAGCTTATTGTCGTCGGCCTGCCGGTGGCTTGACCGTTGCCCGAACAACCGGCACACACCAGGGCTGCCGCCGCGGC
>CAYTVW010000110.1:0-6034 GCA_964441865.1 uncultured Acidimicrobiaceae bacterium | reverse complement strand
AACCTGATTCAATACCTCGACGCCCTCGGCAACGTTTCGCTCCCTTTGATCCTCGAAGGCGAAAAAAGACCTTTGGGGCGCGCCCGCGAACTCCTTGAGATGGTCGGTTTGGGCGAACGAATGAGACATCTCCCCGCCCAGCTCTCTGGCGGACAGCAGCAGAGAGTCGCCATCGCTGTGGCATTGGCCAATGAACCATCGCTTCTTCTGGCTGACGAACCCACCGGGGCGCTAGACGGCGAAACCGCCGAAGAGGTCTACGCACTCCTCCGAAGAGTGAACCGCGAACTCGGTGTGACGATTGTGATAGTGAGCCACGACCCCAACATGGCCCGAGTCGTAGACAGAGTCGTGGAACTCCGGGACGGGCAATCGGCGATGGAACATGTGGGTGATTTCGGAGGGGACCAAGAAAACGCCGTGCTACTGGTCGACACTATTGGACGAGTGAGAATCCCAGACCACTTCCGAGACGCTTTGGGCATCACCGAAAGGGTCAGAGCACGAACCGAGGAGGATCGCCTGATCCTCGAACGCCATGACAAGGCCATTCGGATGGAGCGTGATCACATTGAGTGAGACTCCTGCAATCGAAACAGTCGAAATCTGCCGGACATACGATGGGCCCGACGGACCGATCCACGCCCTCAAAGGGGTGAACCTGGTAGTCCCGGTTGGACACATGGTCGCGGTCAAAGGGAGATCCGGGAGCGGGAAGACCACGCTTCTCAACATCATCGGAGGGCTGGATCATCCCACCAGCGGAGAAGTCCGTGTTTTCGGTGAGAGAGTCGACAGAATGGGACCCGGAGCGGCGGCTCGATGGCGCGCGGAGAACCTAGGATTCGTCTTCCAGACACATGGGTTAATGCCCACGATGTCCGCTTTTGAGAACGTGGAATTGGCTGTCCGCCTCGCCGGGAAGAAACGCAAAGAACGGACCACCTTGGCAACCGAACATCTCGACCGGGTCGGCCTCGCGTCCCGAATGAACCACCGCCCCACTGAACTCTCTGGAGGCCAGCGGCAGCGAGCGGCGGTAGCAAGGGCCCTCGCGTCAGGTAACAAGTTGATCATCGCTGACGAGCCAACCGCGGGACTTGATACGGCGACCTCGACCGAAGTCTTTCAGCTTCTCCGATCTCTGGTCCATGATTCGGGAATCACGATTCTGATGGCCACCCACGACCCCGTCGCCGACGATTTCATGGACACGACCTCGCATCTAGAACTCGGCTCTCTGGTGATCGAGAAGTTGACACCTCGTAGCTGAACGCAACGCCTCCGGCGTCTAGTTGAGACAGTCGACCAACGGTTCCGTCGAGGTACCCTTAGTCAATGCGTGTACTCCACATCGGCGGTACTGGTCTAATTAGTTCAGTCTGCGTGGAAGCAGACGTCTTGGCAGGACGTGAGGTTTTCGTTCTCAACCGAGGGATCACCGACAAGGTGCCGCTCCCCAACGATGTCCGGCGACTCATCGCCGACGCCTCAGATCCGGGATCATTGCAGAGAGGAATTGGGGCGCTGGTTTTCGATAGCGTTATTCAATGGACCGCATTCACTCCGGATCGAGTACGCGACGACGTATCCACATTCCGCCAGCACGGGCAATACGTCTTCATTTCCTCGGCCAGCGCGTATCAGAAACCGCCGGAAGGCTGGCTGATCCGGGAGTCATCGACACCCTTAGGCAATCCTCATTGGGAGTACTCGCGCAACAAGATTGCCTGCGAGCGAGTGTTAAGAGACGAGTTCGAGGAATCTTCATTCCCCATGACCATTGTTCGACCGTCGTTGACCTACGGCCTCACTCAGATCCCGGTGTGCATCGGAAGCTGGGACCATCCGTTCACGATCATCGACCGAATGCGCCGGAAATCACCCATACTGGTTCCCGGAGATGGAACGGCGATCTGGACCATCACGCACAACACCGATTTCGCCAAGGGGCTTGTGGGCCTGGAGGGAAATCCCTCCGCCATAGGTGAAGACTTCCACATCACTTCCGATGAGGCCTTGAGCTGGAACCAGATATATCGGTTGGTGGGCGCCGCGGCCGGGGTTACACCGAACATCCTCCACGTCCCTTCCGACGCTCTGGTCGCGGCCGACCCGGACCTCGAAGGAACCCTGTGGGGCGACAAGATCCACTCGACCGTGTTCGACAACTCCAAGCTCAAAACGTTGGTCCCTGACTTTCGTCCGGCCGTGAAATTCAGAGACGGGATCGTCGAGACCGTGAGGTGGTTCGATCAGAATCCTTCCCGCCGGACCATCGACAACGAAGCTAATCACCTTTGGGACCATATCGCTTCTGTGTATGTGAAAGCCTTGCTAGAAGTGGCTTCTCTCCAACAACCCTGATACGGAAGTGACATCGCCTCCGATTGTCGTTTACGCTCGCGTCATGAAATACAGAAACACCCTCCTCGTTACAGGGATCCTGGTCGCTCTCATGGGCTGCTCGGGAGATACGCCGCTCGACGAGGTCAACAAGTGCATCGACGAGATGAACAGCCTTGTGGAAGCTGCCGACCTGGAAGACTTCGATAGCCTGATGGCTTTCTCGGAAGAGATGGAGAAGCTCGAGACTGGCGTCTGCGCGATCCTCGCCACGGACGGAGTCCCTGAAGGAATCGATATGACCGAACAAGAACTCTACGAGCACATGCTTGACAGGCTGTCGCCGAAGGCAGAAGAGTTCTTCTTCGGAGGCGTCGACATCGACTTTGACGAGATTGCCGAACAGCTTGCCGAGTAGAAGGTAAATACCATTTAGGTCGATTTCCTCTCCCCCGCCACCATCAGTAGTCGGACCTGTTCCGGTCAAGAGGCCCACCAAAGGCTTTCGGATTACTGCTGGTGGCGGGCCTGTTTCTATCACCCCAGGTGCGCATGAACGAGACTCTTGAAACGGATTCTTTCAAAGATCCCATACCGAAATGACTTCGCCGACATCCGCGGTCTACGCTCGCGTCATGAAATACAGAAACATCCTCCTCGTGACAGGTGTCTTGGTTGCCCTCGTAGGCTGCTCGGGAGATACGCCGCTCGACAAGGTCAACAAATGCATCGACGAGGTCAACAGCCTTGTGGAAGCTGTCGACCTGGAAGACCCCGATGCGCGTATGGCTCTCTCCGAACAGCTGGAGGGACTCAACACTGGCGTCTGCGCGATCCTCGACACCAACGAAGTTCCTGAAGGGATCGATATGACCGATGAACAACTGTCGGCGTATCTCTTCGACAGAATGTCGGACAAGACCAAAGAGTTCTCCTTCGGTGGGATCGAAGAAGATTGGGAACCAGTTGGAGATGGCCTCGAATAGAGACCAGGCGACAATCGCCAACCGATTGTGTTCCTTTGTGTCGCCCACCCGCCATCAATGAAACGACGTCGAGCCAGGCCAATGACCATGGCTAGACGGCTCATTCCCCTGTTGATGGCGGGTTCTGTTGTCATCAGCTTCCAGGGAGCTGCCTCCGGACAAGCCGAGGGAGATCAGCCAATCCGAATAATGGCTCTGGGTGATTCAATCACCGGATCGCCCGGTTGCTGGCGCGCCTACCTATGGCAAGATCTGATCGAGGGGGGATTCACGGATATCGATATGGTTGGCTCCTTGGAACCCGAAGGGTGCGGATTCGAATACGACGGAGAACACGAAGGACACGGAGGGATCAAGACCCGCACTATCGCATCGTCGGGTGTGACCAGATCCTGGTTGAAGCTTCACCCGGCCGACATTCTCCTCGTCCATCTTGGAACCAATGACATCTGGGGCGGGGGATCTTCAACGAAGACAATCCTTGACGACTTCTCCGTCATCGTCGAGGACGCACGCGAGGTCAACCCCGAAATCGCGATTCTCATCGCTCAGATAATCCCAATGGCGTCCGACTCGTGTATTGATTGTCCGGATCGAATAATCGAACTGAACTCCGCGATCCCCAACTGGGCTGAGGAAGTCTCGAGACCCGAATCTCCCGTCTGGTCAGTCGACCAGTGGACCGGCTTCGATCCGGGATCTGACACCTACGACGGTGTCCATCCGAATGACACCGGGAATCTCAAGATCGCCGCAAGGTGGTTTGAAGCGCTAATCCCGGTACTTGAGTCTATCTCTGAAACACCCTCCTCATCCGGTGAACGAGCGGTGTCCGAGGACCCCGGCATCCTGACTGTCGAAACCGTGAACCAACCCTTGCCCGCAGTTGCTATCGGTCTGGCGGTCCTTGTCCTCGTAATCGGAGTGATGGCCTATCTCGTTTTCGATCAAGAACACTGATCCAAGACACGAGTTTTCGCTCAAAGGAAGGGCTGGCTCGGAACACAATCCGAGCCAGCCCCGATTCCAAGTCATCCTCGGTGGGAGTTACTTGGATGCCGACTTCCCGGCAATCGCCTCCCTCTTGGTGCCAACCTCGATCTTCCGAGGTTGGGCATCGGGCCGGATTGGGATTGTGACTGTCAGGACACCGCGCTCGTAGTCAGCGTTGATCCCATCGGGATCTAGGCGGCTCCCAAGTCGAATTTGGCGACTGTGCGTTCCGGTCGGTCGTTCCCTCACTAGCCAGTTAGCGCCTTCCGTATCTTCGACGGCCCGGTTGGCCGTTACCGTAAGCACGCCGTTCTCGACCGTTACGTCGACTCCGTTGGGCTCGGCTCCCGCTAGGTCAAATCTGAGGGTATAGATCCCGTCCTTCTCGTACACGTCCATTGGCATCGTCCCGGCTCGGACGACACCTGTGAACCCGGAGAGCACGCGATCAATCTCTTCGAAAGGATCGACGAATCTTGGCATGAGACTCCTCCTTCTGCACACTTTCGACATTCTGCCGAAAGTGCACGAATCGCCTTATGGGGAAATTATAAAACCTGATAGCTCCTATATCAAGTTTTATATTCTCTAATGCAGGAGTTTTGACCAAGCTCGGGATAGGGAAATTCGGTGTCGAATACGCTCTCCGCTGACGAGGCATCCTCCGAAATCGCGTCCCATCAGTGGTTTTTGAGGAAACCTTCGCTTCCTTCAGTTGGGAAGCCGGTTGGTTCGAGCGATCTCACCGAGCAGCAAGGCCGACGGCTTGACAGTCCTCTCCTGGGTCGAACGGTCGACTCCAATTAACCCAAACTGCATCCGATACCCTTCGGCCCATTCGAAGTTGTCGAAAGCCGACCAATGGATATAGCCCCGGAGCCTGATTCCGTCTTCCACCACGCGATGCAGATGACTCAACGCCTCCGTGATGAATTCAACTCGCTCTTTGTCGTCGGCAGCTGCGATCCCGTTCTCGGTGACGAGGATGTCCTTATCCGGATAGATTCCGGCGATCTCTCGAGCGACAGCCGCCACCGCCTGAGGACGGTACTCCCATCCGATGTCCGTTAAGCGGCGAGGATCCGGACGGCTCTTCCTCTTGCGACCTCCCTTCGCCTTCCCAGCCAAGACCCGAGGAATCACTCGACGCCCGATAGGGCGGACATTGGCCGCAAGCCATGCCATCGGGAACATGTACCAAGGAGCCTTCTCTACGGACCGGGAGTAACACTGAATTCCGATGAATTCGTCGTCCGCACAAGCATCCAAGAATGCGCCCACCATTCGATACTTGACGTATTTCGACATCGGAGCCGACGCCCAGTTGTGCTCAGTTTCGGATATCCCATGAGTCATGGACAGTCTCGCCTCGGGCCGTACGTCTTTGATCACCGCCCTCGAGCGATGATGAGCTTGAACCAACATCTCGATAGATTTCTCCCAATTGTCGATCCCACTCGTTCCTGGAGGGAAACTGAAAGCTCCCAGGTAGCCACCGAAGGCGACAATCCCTGGCTCATTGATGGTGCAATACCAGGTGACCAGATCACCCAGTTCGGCCACAACCTTGCCACAATAACGAGCGAAGAGATCGGGGATTTCAGGACAGAGCCAACCGCCTTTGTCGGCCAGCCATCTGGGAATGGTGAAGTGGTTGAGCGTCCCCATCGGTTCCATTCCGGCGGCACGCACGGCCTCAGTCATTTCCC
>CAYTVW010000109.1:0-6156 GCA_964441865.1 uncultured Acidimicrobiaceae bacterium | reverse complement strand
CGGGGGTACTGGAAGAGAGCTTCCCAACGGACCTCGCTTTCCAAGGTACCGGATTCGAAGCGGGGGTGAGTTCCACTGCTGTAGACATCCTCGGGAACATGGACGAAGTGGAGGTAGTCTCCCCGATCGCTCAAGGACTGCTTGAGGTGAACAACTCCGACGCGATGATGATTGCCGTCGATCCGGACACCATCGGGGAGGTCTACTTCATGGACGCCTCTGGTGACGAGTCTCTTCTCTGGGAGTCCGTCTTCATCCACGACGAGTTTGCCCGCAATCATGGGATCGAGATCGGAGACACAGTCGACCTGACTTTCTGGAACGGTGAATCGGTCCCGACCTTGGTAACCGGCACCTTCAGCGACTCGACTTTCGCGGATGTGGTGATCCCCATGGAGACTTACCGCGAGCATCATCACTCCCCGTACTACTTCATCGCTTTCGCCAACCTCAAGGAAGGTGTTTCCTTGTCGGATGGAGAGGCTGCGGCTCACATGGCGCTCGCCGAATTCCCAAGCATCACCATCCGCACCCAAGACGCGCAAGCCCAAGAGTGGGAGAATCAGATCGAGATGATGGTTGGGCTGTTTTCGGCTCTCCTCGGTCTAGCCATCGTGATTGGGCTCTTAGGCATCGCAAACACCCTGGCACTGTCGGTGGTCGAGCGAACCCGCGAGATTGGGCTTCTCCGAGCTGTCGGGCTCGGACGCCGCCAGCTGAGACGGCTCGTCCGTCAGGAGGCGTTCATTGTCTCGGTATTCGGCGCCATCCTCGGGATCGTTGTGGGAACCGGCCTTGGGATAGCAATCGTCGCCTCGCTCAGAGACCAGGGCCTGTCGGTCATAGCGATCCCCTTCGGGAGTCTCCTCGTGTGGCTATTGGTCTCAGCCGCCGGTGGGATCATCGCTTCTCTCCTCCCGGCCCGGAAGGCCGCTCGCATGGACATTCTGGAGGCGATTGCCTACCAGTGAGCTTTGCCGGGTCTTCTCCGGCAACTGAGGGGACGGCGCGTTATCCCTCCAACACGCCGTCCCCTCGATCTCTTTCCCGAAGAGATCCCTCCTGTACCCACAAACGATTGGGGCTCGTCTGGCCATCCACGGTTAGTCTTAATTCTTCCTTATGGGTTCAATTGGGTCACAGCTTCTGCTTATTGCGTTTCTGATTGTCCTCAACGCCGTCTTTGCCGGCACTGAGTTGGCTCTCGTCTCGCTCAGAGAGGGACAACTTCGGCGCCTCGAAAAACGATCGGCCACCGGGGCTGTATTAGCCCGCCTAGCCCGCTCCCCGAATCGGTTCCTAGCGACCATACAAATCGGGATCACACTGGCCGGGTTCCTCGCCTCGGCAGCAGCAGCTGTCTCGTTGTCGCAACCCCTAGAAGAACCTCTCTCGTTTATGGGGGATGCCGCCCGACCTGCCTCCGTTGTAGTGGTCACCCTCATCCTCTCCTATTGCACCCTGGTGTTTGGAGAGCTGACGCCAAAACGGATAGCCATGCAGAAGGCGGAGAGATGGGGCTTGATCATGGCCAGGCCAATGGATGCCCTCTCCACATTGACGCGACCCGCGGTGTGGGTCCTCTCCAAATCGACCGACATAGCGGTTCGGCTCCTCGGATGCGACCCAAACCGGAATCGGGAAGCAGTCACCGAGGACGAAATCCGTGATCTCGTCGAGTCTCACACGAGACTCACTGCCCATCAGCGTCTGATAATCGATGGCGCCTTCCAAATTGCTCGCAGGTCCCTCGGACAGATCATGGTTCCTCGAGGTGATGTCTTCGTTCTTGATGCCGAGATGCCGGCGCTGGAGGCCCTAGAACTGTTGTCTCGCTCTGGCCACACGCGAGCTCCTGTGGCAGAAGCCCGCGACCTCGACCGGGTCCTCGGAGTGATCCATATGCGCCAGCTCCTCGGCCAAGGGAATACACCCACCTCGGCTTTGGTCGCCGACAATCCCGTCTTTCCTGAATCGGCACCGGTTCTGACGACACTCCGAGACATGCAACAAATGCATGCCCAGATGGCTCTGGTCGTCTCAGAGCATGGAGGCGTCGAGGGGATTGTCACCGTTGAGGATCTTGTCGAAGAGCTGGTCGGCGAGATATATGACGAAACCGATCGCGACCTTCTCGGCGTCAAGCGTCAGAAGGATGGGACACTTCTGATCCCCGGACGGTTTCCAGTCCACGACCTCCCAGATATCGGTGTCGAGATTCCGGAAGGTGACTACGTCACTGTGGCTGGATTTGTCCTCCAAAGACTCGGTCATATCCCGAAAGAGGGCGAGAAGGTGAGTCTCGACCGGTGGGAAATCGAGGTTCGATCGATCAGGCGCCACACTATCGGCGAGGTAGTTCTCAGGCAGACAGAAGCTACTTTGCCTCCGGAACCCGAAGCCTGACGCCCTAATCGGGATTCACCCGCAGAAAGCCTTATCCACGACTTCATCCACAGGTGTGGAGAATTACATGGATGTAGTTTCACCGGCGATTCGGCTTTCTTGTGCAGGCCGAATGTGGCCGAACCGTCTAGTAGAAAAATCCGTCGGTTGAAGGCGACTCCCCATCTGATGCCGAAGAAGCCCCGGAGCCTCGGTTCGGAGATTCGAACCGTTGCCGTCCGCCTCAACCCCGCGCACGAATGCTAAGCCCTCTGGGAGAAACGGCCGCCCTCGTTCTTACGCGAAGCGAGATTCGAACAAGACCCCATCACTGAAGCAATCGGGTCGCTTCTGAAAAGCCCCGCTCTTTGGGCGCGGCTACCGCGAACCCGAACCTCTCGCCTAGCCGCAGACTCTGAGCGAAGACTCGACTGCTACCTCCGTTGCCGGACTAGGTACACCCCCAGCGCGGATAAGAGCACTAGCGTTCCCAAACCTCCTACGAGGACAGGAAGGTCCAACCCAAACACAATGGATTCGTCCGAAGTCTCTCCGGGATTGCTCGGCGTTACGGGTGTCATCTCGCCCTCGTCCGTTGTCGGGACTTCGGGTCCGATCACTGCCGCAGTAGTGGTTGTTCCCCCCTCGGGTGGAAAAGCCGATTCCAGGATCGTGTCCATCTCTGGAATATCCGGCCAGTCAACACCACCGGCCGCAAGACCTTCCTCAATTAGTCCGGGGAAGCGTTCCGGGATCTCGCCCGACCCGACCATGTATTCCTCCCCCACAACCAACATCGGGACGTACCCTTCAGTCAAACCGAACTTCTCGAGAGCGAGGAAGAAAAATGCCCCTCCGGATTCCTGGGCGGTGTCAATCCCGATCACTTGGAGTTGGTCACCGTATTGTTCAAACAGGGGAGGGAATACCTGAGTCGCTACGTACTCACAATGCCCGCAGGTAGGGGAATAGAAAAACACACCTCGAACCACGGGGTCTCCTGTTGTTCCATCAGATTCCCCCGCCAACGCGCCAGAGGCAAGACAAACCCAAGCACCCATCACTAGAGCGGCTAGAACCCCCCAGTGCGCAAATCTCTTCGACACAACAGTCTCCCTCTCGCTAAGAATCCCCGAGACAATCGGATAACCTCGCGGTCGATCCGTTCGAGAACGCGAGGCTCAACTTCAACAGGAGGCTACCAGGGCTGGAATCCTTACTGTTAACCGCCACCCCGAACTCCACGCTCAGTTGGGGTCGCCTCAGCCTCTTCGGATCGCTCTTCCCGCTGCGCCGTTCTACCCCCTTCTGATAAGGCGATAAACTACACAAGTGTAATTTTGGGCCGATTTCCGGGCAGGTGAGTACCGGAGCACTTGAATCACAGTGACGTAATTCTTCCCTGTTCGATCGTCCATGTCTCAGTCGTGATGTTCGCCGCGAACCGATCGTCGTGGCTGACAATGACGACTGCCCCGGGATACTCCGCAATCGCGTTCTCGAGTCTTTCGATAGTAGGGATGTCAAGATGGTTCGTGGGTTCATCGAGGAGGAGACACCAAGCTTCGACCCCGAGGCCGAAAGCCATCAGGACCTTCCGTGCCTCTCCATGTGACGGAGAAGCTGACGCAAGAATCACATCGGGGTCCGTCCCCAACCGAGCAACCAATTCGAGGACCCTCCCCTTCTCTTTCGGCGAGAGCCCATGAACCTTCGCTAGAACTGAGCGTCGTTGACTTTCCGAAAGTTCTTGCGGAAGAAGGAGAAGACGCTTCTCGTCGAGAGTCCAAGAATCGGCGAGATCCGCGAGCAGGGTGCTTTTCCCCGCACCGTTCGACCCAGCCAAACGGATTCTCGACTCTCGTTCCACGACAAGAGGCCCCCCGATGGCCAATGTCCTTTTGCCAATCTTCAAGTCGCCTTCAAAGGAGACCAAGTCTTGCCTTGGTGCAATATCCCCCCTAAACGACACCTTGCCACCGACAGCCCTCTTCGTCTTCGTCATTTCGATCTTGTCTCGGAGCCTCCCACTTTCATCAACCAATCGTCGAATTCGTTTTCCGGCTTTGGCCTGACCGTATTCAGCCCTTTTCGTCCGGGCTGCACTCGTGGTGTCGTGATCGTTGGGCCGAGCCATTCGCATTTGTCGCCTACGGGCCGCCCGGCGTTTCTCCAACTCCTGACGTTGCTGAGCGATCTCGCGTTGTTCCAGTTTGAGTCTTCTCTTCATTTCACCCAGGCGTTCGGCCTCAGAAGCCTCGACCGACCGCCATTCCGCCGACGCCGTCGAGTAGTTCCCCGACCAGAGTCGAGCCGTACCGTGATCCAGTCTCAGGGTCTTATCGCACAGACCGTCCAAGAGACCCCGATCGTGAGAGACAATCAGCCCCAGACCCCGGAACTGGGAAAGCTCGTTCACCAAAAGTGCTGTGACTTCCCCATCGAGATGATTCGTCGGCTCGTCAAGAATCAGCACTTCGGGGAGGCTGGCCAGGGCGCTTGCGATCTGCCATCTGCGTCGTTCTCCCGGGGAAAGTGACTCCCAGCGGTCAAGCATCTCCGGCCACAGACCCAATCGGCCTCGCATCGCGTAGTCTTCAGGTTGAACCGACTCAGCGAATCGAGTGATCGTCGGGTCTAGCAGTTCAACCGACTGATCGACCGCTGAGACGGTGTCGAAATCGCCGACGATAGACCCCGAATCGGGTCGAAGTTCACCAACCAGAAGCCTAAGAAACGTTGATTTACCGGCCCCGTTCGGGCCGACGACTCCGACCCAACCCCCGCCGAGGTGAACAGTGACATCACGGAGGACTTGATGGCTGGACGTATAAGAAAAAGCGACAGACTCAAAATGAATAGAGGGCATAAGACTCCTGAAACAGAACAGGCCCGAACCGGGCTTTGAGAGGCCTCGAACGAGGCCGATGTTCAGGAGCTACGCCTCACAAGAATCCTTCGGTCGACTAGTGACCATTCTAGGTGATCACCGTCTCCGTTCTCCACCGAATTCTCTTTGGATGCTGCCGCGGACAGTCGCTATTCGGATCCTGATTCGGTCTCTTCGAGGAGGACACTCACGGTCTTCATGATCCGTTGAGCCCGGGTACCAGCTCTCTTGGCCGAGGCTATCCACCACAGGTATTGTTGCTTTATTGAGTCGGCCAATTCGTCGAAAACCGCTCTCGCTCGCGGGTTTTGTCGGAAGGCCTCGGACAGGTCGGGAGGCGCTTCCATCGCCTCCACTCTCTCCATCATTCTCCACGATCCGTCTGCCTTGGCGGTGTCGATCACCTCTTGTCCGGCGGGTGTAATCAAGCCTTCGGCGGTCAACCGCGCCACACGTGCTCTGTTGGCGGATGACCAGATCCCTCCCTTCTTCCTGGGAGAGAACCACTGCATAACCCTGCGATCGTCGATCCGTCTCAACCGACTGTCGATCCATCCATGACACAACGCCTCGTCTAGAAGCTCGTCGTAGATAGGTCCGTCCACACCGCTTCTCTTCTTCCGGTACACCACCCAGATACCGCCAGAGTGATCGTGATTGTCGGTTAACCATCTCCGCCACTCCTCCCGGTCACCTGGAATCAGAACTGGCTTCCCGTTCGGTGATTCGGGAACGCCCAATTCGACGATCGATGGCATTCTTCGAAGATACCAGTTGAGCGGAGTGGACTACCGCCGGGCATGGTTCTCTTCTTGGAGAGAACCCAGATTGTGGAGCTGAGGGGATTTGAACCCCTGACCCCCTCGATGCGAACGAGGTGC
>CAYTVW010000108.1:0-6189 GCA_964441865.1 uncultured Acidimicrobiaceae bacterium | reverse complement strand
GCTCATTTCATGAGCCGGCGGTACTTTCCCCCCGGCGGAGCCGGGGGGACCGACGAAGAGGTACTTTCCCCCCAGTCTGCGACTGGGGGGACCGACGTGCGGTACTTTCCCCCGGCGGAGCCGGGGGGACCGATTCAGGCCGACAACCTCGCGGATGAGAGGAATCCCGCAAGTGGTAGCCTCTGGCCTCGCGATCTGTTGGAGGAATTTCAGTGGAAATCGACATCGGTATCGGAAAATCGGGTCGCCGGGCCTACGGCTTCGACGACATAGCCATCGTTCCTTCCCGCCGGACCCGTGATCCGGAAGATGTCGACATCTCTTGGCAGCTCGACGCCTTCAGATTTGAGTTGCCGATGATGGGCGCGGCGATGGACGGTGCGATGAGCCCCGCCACCGCGATCGAGATCGGACGTCTCGGTGGACTGGGAGTTCTTAACCTTGAAGGACTCTGGACTCGTTATGAAGATCCGGAGCCGTATCTCGAAGAAATCGCTGCTCTGTCCAAGGAAGCGGCGACTGCTCGCATGCAAGAGATCTATATGAAGCCGATCGAGCCCGACTTGATCTCGCAGAGAGTCGCCGACCTCAAAAAGGCGGGGATCATTACTTCAGCCTCTTTGACCCCACAGCGCGTTGTGGAACTTGGCCCTAAGGCTTTGAAGGCCGGTCTCGACATCCTGGTTATCCAAGGAACCGTCGTCTCGGCAGAACATGTGTCTTCACGAGGAGATGTCCTCAACCTCAAGGACTACATCGCCGACTGTGAAGTCCCGGTGATAGTCGGAGGATGCTCATCGTATTCGACGGCTCTTCACCTTATGCGGACCGGAGCGGCCGGAGTCCTCGTTGGTGTCGGGCCTGGGGCGGCTTGCACAACCCGGGCAGTGTTGGGCGTAGGAGTCCCGCAGGCGACGGCAATCGCTGACGCGGCCGGGGCTCGAATTCGGTATCTAGACGAGACCGGGCGGTACGTCCATGTGATAGCCGACGGAGGAATGCAGAAGGGGGGCGATGTCGCTAAGGCCATTGCATGTGGAGCTGACGCGGTCATGATCGGCTCACCACTCGCCTCTGCCACCGAAGCCCCCGGACGCGGATTCCATTGGGGAATGGCAACCTTCCACCCAGAGCTACCTCGGGGAGCCCGTGTCGAAACCGGGAACCTCGGGACTCTGGAGGAGATCCTCAAGGGACCCGCCAACGAGAACGATGGGCGTAGGAATCTCTTCGGAGCACTCCGGGTCTCCATGGCCACTTGCGGATACTCGAACATCAAAGAGTTCCAAAAGGCCGAAGTGATGGTCGCCCCGTCGCTTCAGACCGAAGGCAAGGCTCTTCAGCGGAGCCAGCGAGTAGGAATGGGATAACGCGGTCCAGGCCGCCTCATCGGAGACGGCCTGGAAACGCTCCGCCTACAATCGGCCAATGATCGACTTTGATACCGTCCTGGTAGTGGATTTCGGGGCCCAATACGCCCAGCTAATCGCCCGAAGAGTAAGAGATGCCCGAGTCCGTTCTGAGGTTGTTCCTCGGACCATCAAGGCACGCGAAGTATCTGAGAAGAACCCTGTAGGGATCATCCTTTCGGGCGGCCCCGCGTCCGTGTATGCGCCTGACGCCTACACCGTTGATCCGGAAATCCTCCAACTTGGAATCCCGATTCTGGGGATCTGTTATGGGCATCAGCTCATCGCCCAGACTCTCGACGGCCGCGTCGCTCACACCGGTGCCGCCGAATATGGGAAGACTGTTCTCGCCGCTGACCCTGATGCGCTCCTGATGCAGGGTCTTCCGGCCGAACAGGACGTTTGGATGAGCCATGGAGATACGGTCGAGAAGGCTCCGACCGGGTTCACTGTGACCGCGTCCACTCAAACATCTCCAGTCGCGGCCATGGAAGACAGGGAGCGGAAAATATTCGGGGTTCAGTTCCATCCTGAAGTTGTTCATACCCCGAGAGGTCAAGAGATCATCGAGAGGTTCCTATATCAAGCGTGTGAGGCGAAACCGACTTGGACTCACCATTCGATTATCGAATCGCAGATAGCCGCGATCCGGGAACAGGTCGGGAGCGCGAAAGTGATCTGCGGTCTGTCGGGTGGTGTCGATTCGTCGGTGGCAGCCGCCCTCGTGCATGCGGCCATCGGAGACCAGTTGACCTGCATTTTTGTTGACCATGGGTTGTTGAGACTCGGGGAGGCTGAACAGGTCGAGGAGACTTTCTCCAGACAGTTCAGTCTGAATCTGGTCACTGTCGACGCATCAGATCGTTTCTTGGACCGTCTTGCCGGAGTGACCGATCCCGAGACGAAGCGGAAGATCATTGGCGAGACATTTATCCGAGTCTTTGAGGATGCTGCCAAGGAACACTCCGATGCCCGTTTCTTGGTGCAGGGGACCCTTTATCCGGACGTGATCGAGTCGGGGACCGAAAACGCCGAGATGATCAAGAGCCACCACAACGTTGGTGGTCTCCCCGAGGATATGAATTTTGAGCTCATCGAGCCGTTGCGTGACCTTTTCAAGGACGAGGTTCGAGCAGTGGGAGAAGAACTCGGACTCTCAGAAGAAATCGTCTGGCGTCAGCCTTTCCCCGGCCCAGGTCTCGCCGTGAGGATCATCGGAGACATCACCAGAGAAAGACTTGAGATCCTCAGAGAAGCCGACGCGATCGTCCGAGAAGAGATTCGGAGGGCCGGTCTGGATCGCGAAATCTGGCAGGCTTTTGGAGTCCTTCCGACCGTCAGGTCGGTCGGTGTCCAAGGAGACCGCCGCACCTACGCCTATCCCCTGATCGTGAGGGCAGTGACAAGCGATGACGCTATGACGGCCGACTGGGCGAGGCTCCCATACGAGTTGTTGGAAAAAATCTCGAGCCGGGTGATCAACGAAGTCGAGGGAATCAACCGGGTCGCCTACGACATTTCTTCAAAACCTCCCGCCACTATCGAATGGGAGTGACCCGAGAGGGCTTCCCGATCTGTTGAACTTCCGGCTCGCTCGGGCTGGAAGCGGTATCCATTCATCGGTCGATTTCCGTCTTCTCAAGAAGAAGCCGGGGACGCCGATACCTTGAAGACCGCCGTCTAGCGCGACGAGCGGGGAAGTGGAACCTGTCACCAGGGGTGCATTGTGGATTGGGCCGATTCGCCTGAGTTGATGGCAATCTATCTCGGTGAGATCGATGAGCGTTCTGCTCGTCTGGTCTCTGGTGGTTTTGCCCTGGCGGAAGGCCGACTCGCCATCGACGATCTGACAGAACTGATCCGCGATGCCCACACCCTCAAGGGTTCCTCGCGGATGATGGGGCACGCCCCGCTCGGTTCGGCCGCAGAGGTCCTGGAACACGCTTGGCGGAAGGTTGAACGCGTTGGTGTGGCAGCCGGTCGTATCGTCGGAAAAGCGATGGCGGAGATAGCCGACGCTTTTCACGGGGCGGCTCGGTCTCACGGGGACGTGAGTACGGTTGAAACACAGTTGTCTGAGGTTCGTGAGTGGCTTGGTGATCTCCCTGTTGCGAAGAAGCCTGTCGAAGAAGACGGGGAAGACAACCCGCGAAGACCGGAACGGCGGAACCGGAATCAGACTTCTCAGGATTTGGATGCTTCGCTCGGAGGCCTTCTGGCAGGAGTACAGGAGGACCTCAAAGGGGAGGTGATGAGGGTGGACACCTCCGGGTTGTACCGTCTGATCAACCGGGTGGTCGAAGTCGAATTGGAGGCTCGTGCTCTGGTCGACTTGAGCCGGGTCTCGTTTGAGGGGGCCGACATGACTCGGATTCTGGCCGCCTGGCGTCCCCAACTCGAACGCATACACGCCGAAGTCGGCCAGTTGAGAGAATCAGCGGTGGCCCTCGCAAACGTTAGATTCGGCGAGGCTGTTGAGACTTTTCCCCAATTCGTGAGGTTCTTGTCGCGACGACTAGGGAAGGAGACCGAACTTGTTGTCGCCGGTTTTGATCTCCTAGTTGACCGCCAGATGGTGGATCAGCTCCGCGAACCTCTCCGACACCTGATCGTTAACGCCGTCCACCACGGGATAGAGAGCCCCGAAAACCGTCTTGAGCTTGGGAAGTCGAGGAAGGGGCGGGTGGAAGTCGCCGCCGAAATCAGGGAAGGTCGACTGGTGGTCGAAGTCTTTGACGACGGGGCCGGTGTCGACTGGGAGAAGGTTGAGGCTAAGGCTCGGGAGGCGGGGATAGGAACATCGCCTTCGGAACTAGTGGCGGCATTACTCCGGCCAGGCTTCAGCACTGTCGAAGAACCGAACGACTTCTCCGGGTCCGGAGAAGGTCTGGCCCTTGTGGGCGACGTGATCGACAGAGTTGGGGGGACCGTTTTCGTGGATTCCGTCCCAGGTACTGGGACAACAGTGACTATCGACATCCCGGCCTCGTTGGTGCTGCAGAAGGTAGTGATCATCGTGGGAGGAGAGCAGTACTTTGGTCTGCTGGAATCTGCGGTATTGGACCAGTTCCCTCTAGTCCAGGGAGAGGTCTCTGAAACACCCAACGGCTGGGAGGTCCAATACGGTGACGAGAAGATCCCGGTCATCTCGTTTGCCGAAGCGATGGGGATGGATGGCGGAATGGAAGAGCCAGAGATTCTGGTGATTTCTACCCGTTCGGGGTTGGTGGGGGTCGCTGTCACAGAAGTGATCGATTCTCGACAGGTGGCGGTGAAGTCCTTGGGGCCGATCCTCGACGACGTTGCTCATCTGGTAGGAGGAGCATTTCTGGGCGGAGGAGAGGTTCTTGTGGTGGTCGACCATCATCATCTGGGGGCGAGGGCGAAACTCGCCGAGAAGTTTATGGGAGATCGACCGTCTGTCCTTGTGGTCGACGATTCGTCCGGTGTACGGATGCTTATCGCTGCCACTCTTAGAGGACGAGGATACGAAGTCGAAGTTGCCCACGACGCTCAACACGCCATTAAGACGATCTCTTCTCGCCGTTTCGACTTGCTGATTGTCGACTATGCGATGCCCAAATCGAATGGCGTCGAGCTGATTTCCACCCTCAGGCGCTCAGGGCTGAATACCCCCATAGTGATGGTCTCGGGAGTGGCGGACGAAGAGACCAAAGCGGCGGCATGGGAAGCTGGTGTCGATGCCTACTTGGACAAGTCGGATCTGAGGAGGGGCGAACTGGTCCGAGCGGTTTCCCGATTGATTGAGTCGGCGAGTCGAGTTTCTTGACCAGGAGTCACTGGTAACGGTTCCACTCTTGCTACCGTCTTGGTGGTGACTGAGTGGTTTCGAGATCTTTGGATAGACCACTCGGCGGTCGTGGCAGGGGTGGTGGTGGTTGTCACCCTGGCGGCCGTCGCGGCTTTGGTTATTTCCAGCCGACTGGTGGCGCGGGCGCGCCGCGAAGTCGACCAGGCCCATCACGAGCTCCATGTTGCCAATGTGATCAAGAACGACTTCGTGGCGATGGTAAGCCACGAGTTGCGGACACCTCTGACATCGATCACCGGATTCGCCGAGATGTTGCGGGCAGACTGGAAAACGATGCCGTCCGGCGAAGTGAACGAGTTCCTGGACATCATCAACCGGCAGGCCCACTACCTGGGAGATCTGGTCGAGGATGTGTTGGTGATTCCTCGCCTTGAAGCCGGGCGGATGAGACTGAAACCGGAGCTGTTTGACCTCTCAGAGTTGGTGTTCGAGGTGAAAGACATGATCTTCGCCGAATCGGCCGGACGAGCAAACGTAGCGATTCCGGGGGGTGTTCTTGTTTGGGCCGATCCCCGTCGCACTCAACAGGTCTTGAGGAATCTGTGTGAAAACGCCCGGAAGTATGGCGGAGACAAGGTTTTGGTCGAGGGATTCCCTCTGGCGGAGCATTTCGTGGTTGTGGTCTCTGACAATGGTCCGGGGATCCCAGAAGAGATGACCAACAGGGTCTTCGATCATTTCGAGCAGCTTTCCAAGGGCGATTCCAGATCGTCGACGGGGATAGGACTTGGTCTTCCGATAGCTCGTCGACTAGCCAGAGCAATGGGTGGGGAGGTTTGGCTTGAGAAGCGGTTCCCGACCGGATCCCGGTTCTGTTTCTCTATCACCCAAACCGAGCAGGCGGCGATCCGGGTCCTTCACGAGCGGGAGTTGAGTGAGGAGGCCCCGGCGGTGTATCCAGTCGTTCAAAGGGGCTGATTGACGGTCGAATCTCATCGATGTGATTTA
>CAYTVW010000107.1:0-6266 GCA_964441865.1 uncultured Acidimicrobiaceae bacterium | reverse complement strand
CTTGAGACGATTCCTCTAGTACAGGCCGACATCCTCTCTCGGACCAACGCCGCCGGACTGATTTCTATCACGGCTACCGAGATGCTTGAGTCGATGACCAAGTCACCTCGGCCGACTCGGGCCGAAGTGACAGACGTCGCGAACGCGGTGCTTCAAGGAACCGACGCCGTGATGTTGTCTGCCGAGACCGCAATTGGCGAATACCCGATTGAGACTGTGGAGACGATGTCTCGAATCTGCCACGAAGTCGAATCTGGTTTGACCCACAACAAGATTCCGATGGGTTATATCGCATCTCGGTACAAGATTTCTTCAGCTGTCGCCTACTCGGCAGTCGAGGCGGCTTCGAATCTCGATGTGAAGACGATTGTGGCCTTCACCGAATCGGGGCTCACTGCGCGGCTTCTCTCCAAGTACCGGCCAGCGGCGCGAATTGTCGCGTTCACCGCTGTCGACAAGACTCTTGCGAGGATGGCTCTATATCGAGGAGTCGTCGCTCATCCTTTCGGCCGCAGCGACTACACGGATGTGATGATGACAGCGGCTGAAGTTTTCTTGGAGACTGAGGGAATCTGTGAGCAAGGTGAGACGGTGGTGATGGTGGCAGGGACTCCTCCGAACCGGAAGGCCACCACAAACCTGATGAAGATTCATGTCATCGGTGAAAGTGGCTCTTGAAAAGCGCTCAACGGTCCTTTGAAAAGAGCCATTGCCGTAAATGAAGAGGTCGCCTCGACGAGGCGACCTCCTGCGCGAAAGCCCCAGCGTCTATTCGGCTTCGGAAGTGGTGGTGGTTGTCTCAGGGACTGTGGTCGTCGTTGTGGTTGGACACTCACCGACCCAAGGAGTCTCACCCTCTTCTGGGGCAGGATTCTCGCACGGATGTATCCGGAAAATGTTCGGGGCGGGCCTGTAATACACGGTCCAAGTCTGAGAGGTCACTTCGCCGTTTTGCTCAATATTGCGGGTTACCTTGATGGTGTAGCCCCGCCATCCCGTCTGTTCCTTAACTGGAGCGCCCGGTTCGACTGTCTCGTCTGAGATGAATACGTCCTCGGGATCGGTTGAGTTGTAGGGTCCCTCGGTTTCTCGGGTCACTTTCCGGGCGTTGGGGCCTCCCTCGCTCAAGATTTCCGTGTCGGTCGAGTTGTTCTTGTGTTGGCCGACAAGGGTATGGCCGTCGTTATTGGAGAAAAACTTGACTGTGATGGAGGTGTTTGTGTACTCGGTCTTGATGAGGATTGCGTATTCAGAATCGTTCTTGAAAACTAGATGAGGTTTCGGCCACGAGACAGTGGCCTCCGATCCTCTCGGGTAACGATTGAAGTAGTAGGAGTGAGGAGTGTGGCTCACATCCTCATAACCGCCCCAGAAAACCGCGTTATAGAAAGTGGTAGCAAACTGGCTAACGCCACCACCGATAGAGTCGACGATCTCGCCTCCCTCAACTCCCGGAGCGGGGAGGTATCCCTTATCCCTGGTCCGCATTCCAACGTGTTCGTTGAGGCTGAAAGTCTCACCCGGGAGGACGAGGGTCCCGTCGACGGCGTCGGCGATAGTGTGGATGTTGACAACTCGGTTCTGGCAACACGGATGGTATGTGGTGAAGGAAGAGACCAGGTGTTCGACACCAAGGCTTTGAAGATATTCGGTAGTGACCTCCGGTTCTTGGCCTTCAAGGAAAGGGAGCGAACCGGTTCGATCCGTTCGCGTCGCTGCCGATTCAAGGGCGATCGCCGTGGCCTCTGGATCGATGACGGTGCCGGGTCGACCGGCGACAATAGATACGACGTTGTTTTCGTCTATCTCGAAAGACGCATCCAATGGAGGGCCTTCGAGGTCGCCTCTCATTAAGTCAAGAATGCTCCCGATCACCTCGGGATCAAAGAACAGCCGGAGCGTGGGGTTGGTCGTTACCGCTGGCTCGGATCGAAACGCGGCTAGGAGATCGCTCCGATTGAAAGTGATTTCCACCTCTTGGGGAACGAGTTCAGCGTTCGGGTCGGGCTCTTCTTCTGGATCTTCCGGGACTGGAGGCCGGAGAACCGTAGCGCTCAGTGTTATCGGTCCGTCTAGGAGAAGTCGGGCGCGGGAGAGAGCTTCGTCCACATCGGCATCCGTGAGAATCGGAGTGGCGGTGACAATCGCCAACTCCGGGACCGAGCGGTCGAACTGTGAGAGTTGTTCAAGAATCAGAGGTTTAGCTCCCTCTCTGTCGACCATCGAGCCGGTTCGCGGATAGACCGGGACCGGATTCCCGCTAGAAACCTCAATAGCTCCCTCGAAAGTCGGGTTGCCTATGGCTGTTGTATCCCAAGTCTCCAATATCCGATCGAGCATCTCGTCGTCGAGAGTCGCCTTCAACTCGATCTCCCTCGTAGAAAAAAGAGACTTCAACCAGTACCCGAATTGAGACATCACACCACCGTCACGTCCGAGGGTGACAGCCTCTCGGATCATCGTCTCAGAGTCGATCTCGAAACCGACCAGCGGCGCCGATAGGGAGAGAGTCTGGCCGTTGACTGTGAACTCGGCGGGCGCCGCGGAGAGACGACCTAAGAGTCCTTGAAGAGCTTCGTCCGCTTCCTCGCTCGTCAATCCGCCAAGCCCGGTATCGAGGACAGTCACTCGTCCAAGGATTCTTTCACCAGAGAGACCGCGGTAAAGGGCGAAGAGTCCGATCAGCAGCAGGAAAACTCCGGCGACGGCGATGGACGCGATTATCGGGATGGTTAGGCGCTTTGGCTTGCTAATGATTGAACCTCTCAGACAAAGGCGACATTCTAGAAGGATCGAGAGAGTGCTCTGTACCATCGCGGAAATGGTGGAATTTCCGTCTCCAGTTCAGGGCGATCCGATCACGGTTT
Source organism: uncultured Acidimicrobiaceae bacterium (assembly GCA_964441865.1). GTDB lineage: Bacteria > Actinomycetota > Acidimicrobiia > Spongiisociales > ZC4RG35 > CAYTVW01. Next base: position 3,399 of record CAYTVW010000107.1, on the reverse strand, counting down.
CCGCCACCCTCTTCAGCAGATTCCGGCAGTGTCCGGCCTCCGCCGGGGCACATCTCGACGGGATCTACAGTCCGGATACTCCACAGGCGTTTCGCGGGCAACTGGCGCACGCCATTTTCAGGCGTCACTTCGAACAGGGTGGAATTGAAGACATCGAGGATGCTTGCCGAAGGGAGATAGGGGCTGGACTCAACTCCAAAATGAGTTCTTCGGGGGTAGCCACTCCAAGCGCTCTCCGGTCGGTGATCGCGGAAGTCGGCGCGCTCTATGAGAGATTCAAGGGACTTGCCCACCCAACGATGCGAGAAGCAGAAGTCGTTTTGGAGTACGAACCGGAAGTTGGAGTCGTTTTGAGAGGGCGGGTTGATGCGGTCTTCGTTGACGGCGAGGAGACACGTCTTGTCGACTGGAAGACCGGATCGTTGGGTGACCCAGACGATCAGATGGGGTTCTACGCCTTGTTATGGGAGATGGCGAACGGGACTATCCCAGGTGCTGTCGAAGCCATCTCGCTTCTTACGGGGGAAAGGTATTTGGCGCGGCCAAGCCTCCAAGATCTGTCCAATACGGCTGCAGAAGTATCTCGACTCATAACCGAGGTTCGCCAACATTGGGCCAACGGGGTTCCCCTATCCGTCCGCGGTGGACCCTGGTGTCGTTACTGTCCGATTCTGGAGGGTTGTTCTGAGGGGGGAGCGGCAATGATGATCCTCGACGGGCGTTTCGACGGGTAGAGGCTGTCAGGAACAAGAAGAAACGAGATTGTCGAGGCGTTAAGGATGAGGGACGGCTCTCTCTGTGGCATCATCCGTGATCAATGACAGTCCGCGAAGTCTCATCTCTCAGGGCAGCCCTCGGTGAACTCGGCAACCGGGTCCAGGAACTGGGGTTTCTTCTGCCCTCCCCAGAGGCGCGAGATCGACGTCGCCAAAGGGACGGGATAGCGCGTTTCGTCGACTGCTATCTCCAGGTGAGGCTCGCCGACCCACAGCATCCACTTACCCTCGGCGTGTTCGGTCCCACGGGGAGTGGGAAATCGACGTTGATGAATTCGCTTGCGGGGCGTGAGATCAGCGCGGCAGGGACGATTCGTCCCACTACCCGGTTCGCTGTGATCTGGTGTCATCCGGACAACGCTCACCGGTACGAAGGTCGGTCTTACGACGGCGTCGCCCCAGTCATCGTGAAAGAAGACCACCCTTTCTTACGATCGCTCACAGTTGTGGATACCCCCGACGTGGATTCCTACAAGGAAGAGCACAAGGACCAGGCCGAATCGGTGTTGGCTGAGTGCGATGCCGCCATATATGTGACGACACCTCAGAGATATGCGGATCAAGTGCCGTGGCAGATCCTGGCGGCCGTCTCAAAGAGGAACATGCCCGTTGTGATCCTTATCAATCGCCTGACGCGGCGTTCGGAGGGTGCTATCGCCGACTTGGCGTCGATGCTCCGTTCCTACGGGATAAGGAGGCGAGCTACAACCCGACAGGTGATTCAGATCCAGGAACAACATCTCAAGGACGGGAGGATCCCCAGGGCGGCTCTCAAACCCGTATTCAGCCGTCTCCAGGAGGTCGTGGCACAACAAGAATCGATGCGTTCTCGAACGATTAAGGGCGGGATGTCGTGGATGCTGAACGAAGTTGTTGGGCTAGTGAAGGAACTCGAAGCTCAGGCGGCTACTGGTGCTGCTCTTGTGACAGGTCTCGACGGTGCAGTCGGAGAACTTCTCGAAGAGGTGAATGACAGACTGACCAAGGGGACTCTTGTCAGGGCTGATGTGGTGGGCCGGTGGCGACACGAGATGGGTGTCGCGGGGACTCAGAATGAACAAGATCTCGAAGGGGAAACACGACACTCTTCCCCAAAGGCTTCCGACTATCAATCAGTGATGGCTGAGATGCGACGAGAATTGGAGGAAATCCTCGCCGATAGGGCAAAGCGGATTGCGCTGATGGCACGGGAGATCTGGGAGCGAGATTCAACAGGGAGACAGGTTTTCGAGGCGGTCCCTTGGGTGGACGAAGCACTGATCCGCTCGGAGTCAGCGATGAGGGTTGATGATTGGGTGAGAGAACTAGCCGAACTTGTTCAAACCGCTTCGCCCGGGAAGTTCAGGGCCAATCGTGGGTCGAAACTGGGGAGCGACGCGATGATCGCATTGTTGTCTACCGCTTGTCTGAGTCCGCCCTTGAAGCCGGCCGGAGGAAGAAGAGGGACCGCAGATTTGCTCCGTCTAGCTCTTGACCAGGCTGTGACTCCTTCTGTCTCCGCTGAACTGATCTCAACTGGGAAAGAGAAGCTGGTCGCGGCTGCAGAATCTGTTCTCAGGACTCGATTGAAGGGCCACCTCGAAACGCTGAATTCATACCTGGACTCACCTCGGTTTGTCGAGGAGTTGAAGCGTCTCCACTCGATTGCGACAAAGCGGGTGAAGAAATATGGCTGACTTGAGAGATGCCATCACCGCGTTGGAACGTCTTGTGGCGACTACCAAAGGAGTGGCAGACGAAGGGGTCCGGGCCGAAGCCTCGGCCGTACTCGACCGTGTGAGGAGTCGACGGGGGTTCTTGGGGGAATCAGTTCTGGTGGCACTAGTCGGGGGGACAGGGTCGGGAAAGTCGAGTCTTCTCAACGCTATCGCTGGTAAAGAAGTCGCGGAAGCTGGTTCGAGGCGTCCAATGACGACGGTTCCCCAGGCCTGGATTCCATCCAGACCAGAACCACTCCTCCTGGGACTTCTCGACGAGATTGGGATCACTCGTCGAACTAGCCATGACCTTGACAACCCTCTGGTGTTGATAGACCTCCCCGACATCGATTCTGTCGAGGAAACTCACCGTTCATTGGTGGAGCGGCTGATACCTCAGGTCGACGCCATCGTGTGGGTTATGGATCCCGAGAAATACCAAGACCGAGTGTTGCACACGCAACACATTGAACCGTTGGCGGCCTACAAGGATCGTTTTGTCTTCGTTCTCAACCAGGCCGACCGGGTCGCGACAGGAGACCTGGATTCAATGGTTGAGGATTTGCGGAGTCGACTCCAATCCGAGGGGATCCCCGATCCCATGATTCTTACTACTTCGGCCGACCCTCCGGCCGGGCCTCCTTGGGGAACGGAAGCGCTCCTCGAAGCCATAGGCGAATTGGGCACGGCTCGTCAGATCGTGAACACCAAGACGGTTGTGGACGTCCGAGAAGCCGCGACTCGGCTGGCTCGCGAGGCAGGATTGGGGGAGCATTTGGGCGAAGCCCTCGACGAGATGTGGCAAGCGAAATGCGATGAAGTGGCTGAGACGCTGGTTACTTCAGGGTTGGGAAGCCGACTCAGGAGGGAAGCGGCCCGGTTTGGCGAGGAACGGGGAAGGGCGGCCGTGTCTCTCCGTCCACCGG
>CAYTVW010000106.1:0-6267 GCA_964441865.1 uncultured Acidimicrobiaceae bacterium | reverse complement strand
ACCCTCCGTCGGAGGCGACTGTCGGGAAAGTGCTCGAGACTGCCTCGGCTGCGACGGCTACCGCTCAGGTCGAGTCGGGAGTCACAGTGACGAAAGAGGGAGGGTTTCTGGGGTTGTCTCTCAGCCCCGATCGAGACACGGCACCGGGCCCCACGAACCTTTCGATCCCCGGCGAGACTCGGTGGGGGAGCTTCACATTCACTTCGACTCTTGAGAACAGGATTCCCCCTGCTCCTCTTTCCCCGCGGGGAATGCTGGTTCCGATTTCCGGCGGGGAGAAGCTGGAGATCCGAGCCGCTGTTCGGTCAGACCGGATTCGGTGCGGCGCCGGATCCAAGACCGTCTTCGAGGCTCTCCGTGAGGGAGGGGTTGCCGCCACTCGCAGGGAGTCTTTCCCGGTCGTTCTGATGGATGGAGAAGTGATCTGGATTCCGGGAGTCAGGCGTGTCGGGTGGCCGAGACCGACCCAAAGCCGCTACCTTTCGACTTTCGCATCTGAGGAGACTGAGTGGCGCCGATACGAACCCTGATCAGCCAAGAACAGATCGCCCAAAAATTGGGAGAGATGGGCCGGGCTATCTCGGATGATTACCGAGAGAAAGATCTGCTGATAGTGGGAGTCTTGAAGGGCGCGTTCATGGTCATGGCGGATCTAGCTCGGGAGATCGATATCCCGGCAGAGTTCGATTTTATGGCCGTCTCTTCATACGGTGCTTCCACGCAGACTTCTGGCGTAGTGAGGATCCTCAAGGACCTCGATCACGAGATCGCCGACCGAAACGTTCTGGTGGTCGAAGACGTCATAGACTCGGGCCTCACACTCAACTACCTGATGAAGAGTCTGAGAGTCCGGAAGCCTGCGTCATTGGAGGTCGCGTCCCTGCTCGTGAAAGAAGGGATCCAACGGGTCCCTCTGGAAGTCAAGTACCAGGGGTTTACAATTGGGAGCGAATTCGTGGTCGGATACGGTCTGGACTACGGGGGCCGCTATCGCAACCTCCCTTACATCGGTGTCTTGGACCTCGAATCGGACGAGTGAGATTCCTATTGTTTCATCAGGGCCGTACCATGGGCTTCGTGTGCGATTGGATGACCCGTCTGGGTGATAGAAGATTGATTCGAGGAGCAAGGTGAACCGGAGAGTTCGAACGACGCTGGTCTACGGCGTCCTGTTGATGATCATGTTGACGTTCGCCTCGCGCCTGTACAGCGAGATGACGGGCCCGAAAGAACTGGGTCTACCAGAGTTCTACGAAGAGCTTGCCGAGGGGCGAGTTGACCAGGTCACGATCTTTGAGGAGTCCAACCGTCTTGAGGGTCGTTTCAAGGATTCCACAAGACCGGAAGGCCAAGTCGACTTCTTCGTCCAGATTGGGACCCGATTCAACGAGGCGCTGCAAGCCGCGTTGGCGGAAGCTGGTGTCAACTATCTGGTAGACAATGAACCGCCAGGAATTGGTGATTACCTGTGGAGCCTCCTTCCGTTCCTAATCATGCTCGGACTCTTTGTGTTCATCTTCACGCAGATGCAGGGGACGGGGAACCGCGTGATGCAGTTTGGGAGATCATCGGCGAAGACCGTCTCTCCTGATCAACCCAAAGTCACCTTCGGTGATGTTGCCGGACTTGAGGAAGCGATCGAAGAGCTTGAAGAGATCAAGGACTTCTTGCAGAACCCAGACAAATACCGTGCTCTGGGGGCAAAGATCCCGAAAGGAATCCTCTTGTTCGGACCTCCGGGGACTGGCAAAACGCTCCTCGCCCGGGCGGTAGCCGGCGAAGCCGGAGTTCCGTTCTTCACCATCTCCGGGTCCGATTTCGTGGAGATGTTCGTCGGGGTTGGTGCTTCACGAGTCAGAGATCTTTTCGACAAGGCGAAAGTTCACGCCCCCGCGATTGTCTTCATTGACGAGATCGACGCCGTCGGACGGCATCGTGGTGCTGGATTAGGCGGTGGACATGATGAGAGGGAACAGACGCTGAACCAGCTTCTTGTTGAACTCGACGGTTTCGAAGGGAACAGCGGCGTCATCGTTATCGCCGCCACTAACCGACCCGATATCCTCGATCCGGCATTGCTTCGTCCTGGGCGTTTTGACCGCCAGATCACGGTCGACGCTCCCGATATCAAGGGGCGTCAAGCTGTTCTGGAGGTGCATGCGAAAGGGAAACCTTTGGCCGATGAAGTCGACTTGGAGCTTCTCGCTCGACGCACCCCCGGTTTCACGGGAGCCGACCTCGCCAACCTCATCAACGAGGCGGCCTTGTTGACGGCCCGGAGAGGGAAAGACATAGTCGGGATGGACGAGTTGGAAGAGGCTATCGACAGGGTGATCGCAGGGCCTGAACGGAAGACTCGGATAATGACTGATGAGGAGAAGAAGCTCATCGCCTACCACGAGACTGGGCATGCTTTGGTCGGCTGGGCACTCCCGAATACCGACCCCGTGCACAAGATAACGATTGTGTCGCGCGGAAGGTCTCTGGGGCACACGCTCTCTCTCCCCACCCATGATCGTTTCCTTCAGAAGAGATCCGAGTTGGTCGACAAGCTCGCCATGTACCTGGGCGGTCGAACCGCTGAGGAAATCGTCTTCGGCGACCCGACTACGGGAGCTTCAGAAGACATCGAGAGGGCAACAGAGATTGCCCGGAGCATGGTTATGCAATACGGGATGAGTGACCGTCTCGGCCCCCTCAAATACGGGAAGCCTTTGGGAGAAGTGTTCCTCGGACGAGATTACGCGAGAGGCGACGACTACTCCGATGATGTGGCGGCGTCGATCGATGAGGAAATCCGAGCTCTGATCAGCGCAGCTCATCAGGAGGCTCGGGATATCTTGGAGACCTATCGTGGACCGATGGATCGGATGGTCCAAGCACTCCTCGAAAAAGAGACAGTCGGTCCAGACGAAGTGGCGGAGATCTTCTCGGATGTCCCCAAATGGGAACACGGGACGAATGGTGGTCTCAAAGCCCGGAAGCCTTCTGGAACCCCTAAGAAGACAGCGGCGGGTAGCAAGACCAAGGCGCGAACCTGATCATGAGTGACCTATCGGAATTCTCAGTTGATCTTCCTGCGATTGAGGCGGCCGTACGTCAGATTCTGGTGGCGGTGGGGGAAGACCCTGAACGGGAAGGACTTGTTGATACTCCTGCTCGAGTAGCTCGGTTCTATGAGGAAGTCCTCTCCGGGATGAGGGACAAGGCGAGCCAGCATCTGAGCGTTCAGTTCGAATCGGATTACGACGAGATGGTGCTAGTCCGCGACATCCCCCTTTATTCCCTTTGTGAACACCACATGACTCCGTTCCTGGGACGAGCCCATGTCGGTTATGTTCCAAACGAACAGGGGAGGATTACGGGCCTTTCGAAATTGGCTCGCTTGGTCGATTCGTTTGCGCGAAGACTCCAGGTTCAAGAACGCCTCACTCATCAGATCGCCGACGAGATCGAGAAAACCCTTGAACCCAAGGGTGTAATCGTCGTGATTGAAGCGGAGCACTTGTGCATGTCGATGCGTGGAGTCCGCAAGCCGGGTTCGATGACGGTGACCTCAGCGGTTCGAGGTGGGTTCAGATCCAATCCGGCTACGCGAGAAGAGGGTATGCGGCTAATCCTCGGTGCTCGATGAACTGGAAGCTTCGGTCCCTTTCATTGAGTCTGGATTCTCCGGTCATCATGGGAGTCCTCAACGTGACTCCCGATTCGTTCAGTGACGGAGGGGTGCTTGCCTCGGTTGGAGATGCCGTAACTCGTGGTCTCTCCATGGTCGAAGAAGGAGCGGCGATAGTCGACGTGGGTGGCGAATCGACCCGGCCGGGAGCCGATCCGGTTGACGTAGAAGAAGAACGCGGCCGTGTTTTGCCGGTGATAGAACGCCTTTCCAGCGAGGGAGTCGTTGTATCGGTGGACACTCGGAAACCGGAAGTAGCGAGGATCTCTTGTTTGGCGGGGGCGGAGATCATCAATGACGTCAACGGTCTTGCTGACCCTCTCATGAGGGAGGTGGCTGCCAATACTGGGGCTGGTGTCGTCATCATGCATATGCAGGGCGAACCCCAGACCATGCAGGATGATCCGACTTATGAGAATGTCACGCCTGAGGTGATCGACTTTTTGGCCGAACGGGCCGATCTGGCTGTCGACGAAGGAGTGAATAGAGAGTCGATCTGCGTTGATCCCGGAATCGGGTTCGGGAAGACGGTCGAACACAATCTTGAGATTCTGGCGAGGCTCGACGAGTTCCAGACGCTTCGGTTGCCGATCATGCTGGGGACCTCGCGGAAACGGTTCCTGGGTGCCGTCCTCGGGATCGAAGAGCCCGTTATGCGAGATCACGCCACTGCCGTTACAGTCGCTATGGGCGTTGCCGCAGGGGCTCGAGTGTTCAGAGTCCACGAGGTGGCTCCTAGCTTGGAGGCAGCTCGTCTGGCCTGGGCTATCGTGTCCCATAAGAGACCTACAGAGATTTCATGATTACCGGCCTCAAACCACGAGAATTCACCTGGGTGATCGCTGATCGCCTGGCCGTTTCCGAACGAATCGGCGGGTACGGTTTTCAGCATCGGCGTGTTCGCCGCGAAGAAGAAATCAACTGGCTGATCCGCGAAGCGGGGATCACGGCAGTGGTAACCCTCCTCGCCGGGAACCAGAACATCTATGCGTACCAGCTGGCTGGTCTCAAGACTCGTTCTGTCCCCGTCGGAACCGAAGTGACAAGGGCTGACGCCGAAAAGCTCTACGCAGTCCTTGACGAACTCCTCGCCGATCAAAAAACCAGAGTCCTCGTTCACCGTGAAATCGTCGACGACAACTTGGGGGGTCTCTTGGGTGGCTATCTGATAGCCTCCGGTTTGTTGGAGAACCCAATTCTGGCGGCCGCTGTGATCCAAGAGATTCTCGGTCGCCCGTTAGGTCCGAAAGGTCGACTGTTGATCCCCCAACCGGCATCATGAGTAGCGATCAAATCAGAGTCAAAGGTATCGAAGCCTACGGATATCACGGGGTTTTCGAGGAAGAGCAAGACCGAGGACAGCCGTTCTTGGTCGATCTTGTGATGAACGTCGATCTAGACGTGGCTGGACGAACCGATCGTTTGGCGGACACGCTCGACTACGGGGAAGTGGTCCGCCGAGTCCACGATGTTGTGGCTCTGGAACAATGGGACTTGATAGAGCGGGTCGCCTCTCGGATCGCTGACACGGTCCTCGAGTTCAACGAAGTGAAATCTGTTGGCGTGACTGTTCACAAACCTGAGGCGCTGCGCGGGATGCCGAACACCGAGGTCTCTGTCAGGATCACGCGGTCCCGATGACGCGAGCCGTAATCGGTCTCGGGTCGAATGTAGGTAGTCGTCTCAAGTTTCTCCGTTTGGCGGTGCGGTCTCTCCGCGATCTCGGAACGGTGATATCGGTCTCTTCCCTGTTTGAATCCGATCCAATTGGCGGTCCTCCTCAGGATCCGTACTTGAACGCGGCGGTTCTTATCGACACTGATTTGGAGCCCGAAGAGTTGCTTGCAGGACTTCAGCAGATCGAAACGGACGCGGGGCGGGTTCGGCGAGAACGGTGGGGCCCCCGAACCCTGGATCTCGATCTGATCTGTTTCGGTTCTGAGATTCGCAAAGGAGATATTGAGCTTCCCCATCCGCGGGCGCATCTTCGTCGGTTCGTTCTCGAACCAGTAGTAGAGATAGCCCCAAATGTCGTCTTGGCGGACGGTTCTACAGCGCGAGGGACTTTGCGCGAGAACCGAGACCAGAAGGTCTTCAAGTGGGAAGGAGACTGGGTTTCGGCACTACCTGGGGTTGGGAGCTTCGGGAGGTTTTTGGTGGGCTCTCAGCTGATTCTGATGGCCTTCATCGCGGTTTTGGGGGTCATCGATGTCCATGTTCCAGTTGGCTGGCTCAGAGGTGTCGCCGCCGGAGTAGTAGTCGCCTCGGTGGTGTGGCTGGTGATAGGAGGAGGATCGAAACTTGGGAGTGAGCTTTCTTCGCTCCCAGACCCTCGTGAAGGGGTCATTTTGCGGGAAGAAGGCCCATACAGCCTGGTGCGCCATCCCATCTACGGGGGCACCATTCTGAGCGGAGTGGCTTTCGCTCTTGTCGTTGGGTCCTGGCTTCCGTTGATTGGCACGGGGTTGTTGGCGGTCCTGAGCCACTACAAGGCGAAGATAGAAGAGCGATCTTTGGCGTTGACCAATCCTGAGTATTTTCAATACAGAAGAAGGGTGCCTCGGCGGTTCATCCCCTTCATTTGGTGATAT
>CAYTVW010000105.1:0-6279 GCA_964441865.1 uncultured Acidimicrobiaceae bacterium | reverse complement strand
GAGGTCGCCGGTTCAAGTCCGGCCAGCCCGACCACCTTCTCTGAGATTCTGGTTCGTTGGCCCGATTCCTACACCTTCCCCCGATAACTGAGGTCCCCTTAAGGCCAACACAATCCGAAAGCTGAGAATCCGGAATCTATATTCCACTGTTTCGTCTGGCGGGCCAGGGGTGAGCCGTGTGATAATCAGCCTTCGGGGAGTACCGAGACCGGAGGAGCGATGGCCAAGGAGCCGAGGATGGCAAAGAGATGTAGCGCCGTGTTGGCATTGTGTTTAGTGCTGGTCGCATGCGAAGAGGACACCGCCCCGGAGATCGAAGAGTTTGTGTATTCGGTGGGAATTCTCTCGAGTCCAACCACAGACAACTTCTGGGCGATGATGGATTTTGAGGATACCCCCTGGAACCATTACCTGCTGGATGGTACGAAACCATCGCTCTATACCTACCGCCTCCCTGGAATGGTGTTCGCTAATGATGTCGCGGCGTTCCCCGATCCACCCATTTTCACTCAGGAAGGCGAGTTGTGGACCGTCAACGTTCCGATTCGCTCTGACGTGGTGTGGAGCGACGGAAGCCCCATAACTGCCGCCGATGTCGCGTTCACATTCCAGACCGTAAAAGACCTGGGACTCAGAGGAGGTTGGAGAAAAGCTTATCCGACTGCTGGGCCAGTCCATTTGGTAGCGGTGCAAGAAGTGGATGCTCACACAGTGAAATTCGTTTTCAACCAAAAACCCGGCCTAGTCCTTTGGCCAAACACCGTCGGCCTAGCTCCAATAATGCCTCGCAGCTTCTGGGCCGAAAGAGTGAATGCTGCCCTTTCCACCGAAGATCCACGACAAGCCCTCTACGCTGAATCCGGCGTGGGCGATCTCTCTGGTGGTCCTGTTGTCTTCGACTCGATAGGGTCTGATGGAACCGCCAGGATTCTCCCCAATGGCAATTACTACTGGGAACAAGAACAGGTTCTTGTGGGAGATGTCTTGGTCGACATCGGTCCCCATTTCGAGGCCATGGAGTTCCGCCTCTACGAGAGTCGCGACGCCGCTCTCACGGGACTGCACTCAGGAGAGATCCAGTATCTGATGGACCCCGACGGAATCGATCGGACCACTCGAGATGCTCTCATTGCCGATCCCGATTTCACGGTGGTTGAAAACGCCTCCAACAACTTCACCTTTCTTGCCTTCAACCTTCGGAAGAACCCCACAGGCCTGAAAGCATTCCGAGACGCCGTGGCTTTGGTCATCGACAAGGAATTCCTCGCAGAGGAAGTGTTTCAAGGGCTCGTTACCCCTCTCTACACGTCGATTCCTCATGGCAACACGATGTGGTTCAACTCGGAGATCGTCTCCGGATTCGCTGCCGAATACACCGAAACGTCGACCGCAATGCGATTTTCCGAGGCCGTCGCCATCCTCGAAGAAGCCGGATTCAGCTGGGATCAACCCCCAATCTTCCTCGACGACACGGTGCAAGGGGGATCGGGGATCAGATACCAAGGCGAACCGGTACCTCCGCTAACCATCCTCGCTCCGGGGCAGTCATATGATCCGATTCGAGCAACGTATTCGATTTGGATCGAGACTTGGCTGAATCAGTTGGGATTCCGAGCAGAAGCCCAACCTATTGACTTCGACACCCTCATCCAGACGGTCTTCGTCCCGGATGCGGAGCACCGGTTGGACTTCGATATGTTCATCCTCGGTGTCGCAGACCTAGGAAATCCCTTCTTCCCCAATCACCACGAAGCCTTTTGGGCAGGGTATAACGACACACTTCTCAACGAGGGAAACAACGCTCCCGGGTTTCATAACCAGGAGTTCGACCTCTTGTTGGGGGCATACAACACCGCACTCAGTATGGAAGAAGCGTCAGGTCTTCTCTGGGATTTGGAGGAGATCCTCTTCAATGAGAAACCCTTCATATTTCTTTACGAGGCGAAAATCACAGAGGCCTACCGATCGAGTGATATTTTCTTTCCGACGACCTCGATCCTCGGAGGGATCCAGAGCGTTGGCGGTATCCCTGAACTGGTGAAGCCACCGTCCTGATATTTTCCAGCCGAGAATACCGGTCGCTGCCTCTATCGATTGACCTCGAGGAGAACCGAAAAGAGAACACTTTGGCTACCCCCGAATCGAGAATCTGCACAATCCCAAATCTCATCAGTTTCTTGAGGTTGCTGGTCGTCCCTTGGTTCTGGTGGTTGGTCCTCTCTCGGAGATCCTTTCTCGTCGCCGGGATCGTCCTCTTGGTCATCGGAGCAACGGACTGGGTCGATGGTTATCTCGCCCGGAGACTTGACCAGGTGACCGAGCTGGGGAAACTCCTAGACCCTACAGCGGATCGACTGATGATCGCCTCATCGGTGTTTACGGGATTGATTACGTCGGTTGTCCCCCTGGTCATTGGGGTTTTGATCCTGTTAAGGGAGGCGCTCATCGCTATCGGGACTGTGATGATGCTGAAGGTGACAGGGGAGAGACCGGTGGTGCGCGAGAAGGGGAAGATTGGGACGTTCGTCTTGTATGGCGCAATCCCCTCATTCTTCCTCCATTCCGCAGGAGTAACGGAACCGTTCTTCTGGGGTCTCGGCTGGGGGTTCGCGTGCGCGGGACTCCTCCTGTACTACTGGGTCGCAATCGAGTACCTAGGCGACATTCGGCGTCTCACGCGGTAGAGTCCTCGCCACTGGAGGAACCACACAGTCATGAACATACCCGATCATTTCTTGTACACAACCGAGCACGAATGGCTGGAATTCTCAGGAGACAAGGTCCGCCTCGGAATCACCGAATACGCTCAAGAGCAGCTCGGTGACATTGTGTTCACCGGTCTCCCCGAAGTAGGCAAGGTGTTCGGCGCTGGAGAGATCTTGGTCGAAATTGAATCGACCAAGTCAGTGGGAGAGATTTACGCTCCCACTTCTGGCACAGTGACTTCCGTGAACGGGAACATCCTCGAACACCCGGACTTGCTGAACTCCGATCCCTACGGGGAGGGATGGCTGCTCGAAGTGACGTTCTCCGACGAAACGGCTCCTCGTTTTCTGACACCCGAGGAATACGCCGCTCTTATTGCATGAGGTGCCGTATTTCCCCACGGCGTAGGACTAAGATCCCTTACTGATGAACTGTCCTAGCTGCGGCCGCTCTCTTGAACCCGGGGAGTCCACCTGTCCCGACTGTGGCACTAACACTGAAACCGACCCCACCGTCGCTTTCATCCCCGTCCCCGACGAGGGAGCGCCGGCGTTCAGCCCAGAGGAAGCGGCTTCGCTGGACGGCTTCGAAGGATTCGCTTTGGTTGTCGAGCGAGGACCTTGGGCAGGGATGACTTACATCCTTGGCACGGGGATCACCACCGTTGGGCGCCATCCCGAATCGTCGATTTTTCTCGACGACATCACGGTTTCAAGACACCATTGTCGCTTTTCGAACGATGGCAGCAAGCTCACCGTCGAGGATTCGGGTTCCACGAATGGCACATATGTGAACGGGAGTCGAGTCGATAGTGCCGAACTGAACCCCGGTGACGAGGTCCTCGTTGGCCGATATCAGATGATCGTTGCCTACGGCGATGTCTGAAGATGACGTATTGACGATTGGGGAGGTCATCAACCTTCTCCGGGACGAATTCCCTGACGTCTCCATATCGAAGCTTCGCTTCCTGGAGGCACAAGGGTTACTGACTCCGGATCGATCCGAGGGAGGATATCGCCAATTCGACTCACACGACTTGGCCCGCCTTCGGTTCATTCTCCGCCAACAACGGGACCATTTCCTTCCACTCAAAGTGATCAAATCGAAGCTCACTCTGTGGGAGAGGGGAGAGGAGCCCGAAGGAGAAGGAAAAGAATCAGGACCGGCTTCCCTGGCTCAACCTGTCGAGACGGTAGGGAGAAGCGAGATTATTCGTCGCAGTGGGATTCGAGCCGGCCTGTTCGATGAGCTCCTATCCCACGGGATTCTTTCTCCCATGCCTTCCTCGCCGGATAGTTTCGATCCCGCCATGGTCGCGATCGCGTCCGAAGCCAAGCAGCTTCTTGCAAAAGGGCTGGAAGCGAGACACATCCGAGCCGTAAAGCACGCTGCCGAGCGTGAATCAGATGTCCTATCTCAGTTGGTGGGAGCCCAGTTGATGAGCAACTCCGAAGACACAAGGGAATCGGCCAAGAAACTGCTGCGTTCGACAGCCGATTCGATCCTGGGGCTCCACCGGGTGATGTTCCTTTCTGAGTTGAGAAAACTGTTGGAACCGTGACAGTGCGCCGCCTTGCCGTTCTCGCGCTTGTTATCACGTCGCTCATCCCGAGTCCTGTCGACGCACAAGACACTGAAACCGACACCAAACCGCTTATCGCCCACCCGGTCGAAGGCACTGAGCCACGAATCCCGGATGTCACGGCCGCCGCCTGGATTCTTTGGGATGACAGCCTTGGGATTGTCCTTGCATCTCATGACGAAGATGTCCAACGACCGATGGCTTCAACGACCAAGATGATGACGGGCCTCGTCGCTATCGAGTCGGGGATGATGGGCCAGATGATCGAAGTCTCTGAGCTAGCAGCGGGAGTCGGAGAGGCAGAGATCGATTTAGTAGCAGGTGAAGTGATCCCTTTTGATGTTGTCCTGGAGGCAACGCTGGTCAGGTCCGGAAACGATGGTGCGTTGGCTCTGGCTGAAGGATCCGCCGGGTCCGTAGAGGCGTTCGTAGAAAAGATGAACGTCAAGGCCCAAGAATTGGGCCTTGAGAACACCTACTTCAAGACTCCCCATGGCCTCGACAGATCAGGGCAGTACTCGTCACCCCGGGATCTTCTGAATCTGGGAAGAGCCTTCATGGAAAATGAGACCCTTGCGGAAATCGTCAAGAAGGACCTTGTGGTTCTTCCTCCAGATCCGAACACCGGGAAGCCTCGAGAAGCTCACAACACAAACGAGCTGATGGGGGAATACCCCGGAATGATCGGTGTCAAGACCGGTTACACCAACGGAGCTGGCCTGTGCCTGGTAGCTGCCGCTGAAAGAAACGGACGGAGAATCTACGCCGTCGTCATGGGATCCGAGGGGATTCAGGGACATTTTCGCGATGCGGAAGTCCTCCTCGACTACGCGTTCAACGATTTCGGTGTCTTCCAAATGGTCCAGCAAGGAGTGACATTGGTGACGATCAGAACAGCGGGAACCGAACTGCCCGTTATCTCTGGAGAAACCGTTTCAGCGTTCTCTCACGTCAACACCAACCCAGATGATCTCATCGATTTCAGCGTCGTCGATGATGCGCCGGTGATCACGCTCGTGGACCACACGACCGAACTGGAACCCTTCTCGGAGCCGGACCTCCCCGGATTAGGAAACGCGTTTGGCTGGTGGCCGAAGATCGTCGAGTGGTTCAGCTGATATGAACGCGATCGTTACCGAAGTCATCCGCGAAGCGGAGATTCGACAACGCGTCTCCGAACTGGGTGAGGCAGTATCCAGAGATTACGAGGACAGAAAGCCGATTCTGATCGGGGTGCTGACTGGAGCGATGTGGTTCTTCGCAGACCTCATCCGTTCTATCTCTGTTGAGATGGAAGTGGAGTTCTTCGACCTTCTCCGTTTCGGGGAAGGGGGAAGAATCCGCCTCGCCCTTGATTCCGGGACCCCTCTGGTCGATCGAGATGTGATTCTCGTCGAAGACATCGTGGACACCGGGTTGACCCTCACCGTTCTCAAAAGGATGCTGGTCGATCGGGGGGCTGCCTCTGTCAGCGTTGTGACTCTCCTCGACAAGGTTCCTAGACGCCTCGTCGACGTCTCCTTGGACTATCGAGGTTTTGAAGTCGGAGACGAATTCCTGTTGGGTTATGGGTTGGATTATCAAGGGAAGTTCCGGAATCTCAGATCACTCTGGTCTGTCCTCGATCTACCCGCCTTCCAGACCGATCCCGATGTCCTATTTCGCGCCGTTGCGGACCAACACTGATAGTCTGAGCTCATGGAATCGCCTGTACCGATGACCATCACCGGGGTTCGCGTCGAGCTTCCGTCGAACACGCCTTTGGTGCTGCTCCAGGAACAGGGAGGAGCCCGATTCCTCCCAATCTGGGTCGGCCCCACAGAAGCTTTGGCAATCAGCTCGGCGATGGAGGGGATCGTTGCGCCGCGCCCCCAGACCCACGACCTCATGGCCGATGTGTTAAGAGTCTTGGGAGTAATCCTTGAGAAAGTTGTCGTGACTGAGCTGAACGACAACGTCTTCTACGCCGAGCTTCACCTGCTGACCGACCG
>CAYTVW010000104.1:0-6316 GCA_964441865.1 uncultured Acidimicrobiaceae bacterium | reverse complement strand
TGGCGAACACTCCCTACGAGGGGAAGGCTCCAATCGGAGACATAGAGATTGTGAGGGAGTTGGACGCGGAAACACTCCGGGCTTTCTACGAGAAGTGGTATCGGCCAGACCGCATGGCCGTCGTGGCGGTTGGAGATTTTGATGAGTCTTGGGTGGTGGAGACGATTACGGAGGTCTTCGGAGATTTGGAGCGACCAGCAGAGGTGGTCGAGAGCCCTGACAGGACTGTGGGAAGTGTCGACTCTATGAGAGTAGAGGTCCTTTCCGATCCAGAGGCGTCGACGGGAAGGGTCTCCGCATTGTTCCCGGTCCCTTCGTCACCCGTTGTCACTAATGATGACCAAAGACGGAAGTTTGCTACATGGCTCGGATTCATGGTTTTGGACCGTCGGTTTGAAGACCTGATCGCTAGGGGTGAGATCCCCGCTATCTCGGTGTTGACTTCGCTCGAGCACAGATACACCCGGAGCGTTTCCTACTACGGCTCTTCCTTCACCGTAGAACCAGAATCGGTGGAAGTAGTCTTGTCTGCCATGGCCACTGAATACGAGCGGATTCTTCGTCACGGGATTGGCGGGTCTGAGCTGGAACGCCAGATCGAGGTCTTGAAGTCGTGGGAAGAAGACGATTACAGGGCGAAAGACTCGACTCAGGACTGGGAATTCGCCGGGTCTTACGTGTACCACTATCTCCAAGGTGAGCCAGTCCCAGCAGCTGACGACCGCTTCTCTCTCGCTGAGACAATTCTTGACCAGGTGACCGTCGAACAAGTCGAGGAGTGCTTGCGAAATGTCATAGAGGGTCACCCGCTGGTCTTGCTGGCTGCTCCCAGTGGGACGAGTCTTCCGAACCCAGGAGACATAGATGATCGGTGGGAAGAGCCCGCTTCGGGAGAAATCGATCCTTGGGAAGACGACGAAACTGAGCTCGATAGCCTGATCGTTCCTCCTGACCCTGTTGAACCTCTGTATCTGCGAAGTGTCGAGGGGACCACGGCCATAGAGTTCGAGTTCGAGAACGGGATACGTGTTCTGGCCATCGAGACCGACATCCATGCGGGATTCGTCACCATGGAGGGGTTGTCAGTTGGCGGGCAATCGGCCTACGAGGTAGACGATGTGGTCGAGGCCGCGATCATCCCGGATGTCGTCTCCAGAAGTGGTATCGCCTCGTTTGACAGGATCACTCTTGATCGCATGCTTACGGGCCATTCCGTAACCGTGACTCCGTATGTGGACATCGTCTATGAGGGATTCACTGGAGAAGCCGCGGCGGAAGACATTGAGCTGTTGTTCCAGTTGATACACCTGTACATGACGGAGCCGCGAGTCGACGAAGTGCAGACTCAAATTGTGCTGAGTGAGTGGCGGCCTTACGTTGAGGACCCGTCGGCAACACCTGCTCTCGCCGCCGAGGTCGAGCGCTCCCGTGCCCGTTATGGCGATAATCCTTGGTATGAGCCGCTCCCCAGTATCGAGGCGTTCGACGATTTCGATCTAGATAGAGCCTCGGAGATCTATCGCGAGCGCTTTGTTGGCGCCGGGGATTTCGTTTTTGTCTTCGTAGGCGATGTCCCAGTGGAAGAAATCACGAGACTCGCATACTCCTATTTAGGAAGCCTCGCGACTGACAAGAAGAACGAAGAGGTGGTTGATCGTCTTCCGGATCCGGTGGAGGAGCCGATCACAAGAAAGGTGTTGGCGGGGACGGGAGAGCAAGGAGCAGTAAGTCTCTCCTATTCGAGCCATTTCGACCATGACTCGACAGATCGTTTACTGCTGACCCTTCTCCAGACGATCCTGGAGAATCGGCTCAAGGACAGATTACGGGAAGAATTGGGGGCAACGTACGGGGCATCCGTCACCTTCACGGTGTTCGATCTCCCAAGACCCGGAGTCGATGTCGTCATCGAGATCGGCAACGATCCGGATCGAGTTGACGAAGTCGGATCTGAGGCCCGAGCGGCCATTGACTCTCTCGCGGAATCCGGCCCTACCAACGAGGAGCTTTCCACCGCTGTGAATCAGCTCGTTATGGACCTCGAATTGTTCGCTAATCCGACGATTGCGGAGGCCTTGATGAATACGACCCAGCGAGACGAGGGCTTCCGAGAGTTCCTCACGAGGTCGGTGACTCTCGCCGAGTTCGCCGACTGGGACCGTTTGGACGATGTGACACGGCGTGTGTTTGATGGAGAAGGATACGTGGAGATACATCGATTGCCGGTGCCATGACTTGCGGAGTTGAACGGTTTTGCCCGCGGTAGCTTTTCGCCCACCTTCGACCAGGGAAGCCGCCAACGTAGGGTGGCTGGTGTCTGCGATCTCTTTGGCTCTCGTGCTGGCCGGGGGAACGGTGACCGGGACGATGCGGGCCTTGATTTGGGGGTTATCCGGTATCGGGTTGGTTCTCGGAATAAGAGGCGTCCGGACGAGGCTGGTGGTCGCCGATTGGGGGGTGACATATCGGAGCATGTTTGAGTCGTTTGATCTTCCGTGGGAGGAGATCGCATCGGTTCAGAAGACTCTCGGGCTCACTCTCCACAAGTCACGACCGCGGCGAGGTCTTGGTGCCATCGGCGAAAAGCTGGCGTTGGTGGCTGTCAACGGTGAGAGTTTCGTCTGCCATGACGTTATCCAAACGAGTGACTTGGTGGATGGCCCGGTTGACTTGATCGTTGCCGAGGTGCAAAAGCGTCATCGACGATTCAAGGAGATGGAGGATTCGACTCTGGTAGACACGGTTGTGTTCACGGGACCAGAGACGATCGTTAAGTCCTTGGCGACGGGTCTGGTTGCATTCGGGGGAGTTGGCGTTGGGATAGGTATCGGCCGATCCTGGTGGGCCGTTCTCCCGGGATTGGCGGTTGTGACGACAGTGGTATTGGCGGTGCGAGGAGCTCTGTCGCGGATTGAATTGAGTCCTTGGGGAGTGCGGTCGCGCTGGATGGTCGGATCCACGGCGGTTCCATGGTCAGAAATCCGAGGGATAGAGAAAGTGCGGGAAGCTTTTCTGTGGGTCCGTCTGGAGAAGATGTCTCTGATCACAATCCGTGGAGATGTGGTCCTTCATGCGCTGGCTCAGTTTCCGAATCCGCTTCGTGGCCGTGTGGACATGGCCGTTACCGAGTCCAGGCGGTGGTTGGACACGATCAAGAGTTCGGATCGTGAACATGATTCTGGGGACGCCTCTGCGTCTCAGTAGATGAAGGCGATAGAACCGTCGGATTCGATCGGATTGCCGGTCAAAGGGTGGATGATGGTGATGAGGCTGCCAGTCTCGATGTTCTGTATTCTGTAGTAACCGCCGACGTCTAGGAGTATGTGGTTCCCGTCGAAATCGTGTAATGCGATATCAGAACCGATGAAGGAGCTTCCGATAAGTTCCCTAGTCGTCTTCCCGGATTCGTAGACAAGGCGCCAATGGTCGTATTGGGTTATACGAGACTTTCCGTCAGGTGAAGGTGTGACTTGTGTGGGGCATTCTGGTTCAGGTTCCCGACAAGCGGCATTGATGTCGGTCTCCTTGAGCCGTGAGTCATACTCAAGAGTGAAGGTCTCCGTGTTGGGTCTGACGAAGTCGACGGAGATTCCGGTGGATCCGATCCATCCGTGGGATGGTCGGCCGTCCGGGACTTGTCTGCTCACCGCGTCTCCAGATTCGAGCCCCAGAAGAGTGAGGCGGCTGACGCCTTGGGCGTTGACCGTTCTAATCAGGACGGAAGGCTCTTCGTTGACTATTCCGGCAGTGATTACGTTTTCGAACTCCTCTCCCTCGAAAAGGGGGAAAGAAACCGGTGTTTCGATTCCGTCGGGGAGGAATCGGAGGATTTCGGATTTCTTGGTGACAGCGACAATCCCATTGGCACGATCCGGATATGCGTAGGCAACAGAACCATCAGATAGAACTTCTATGTCTCCCTCCGAGTTGAGGGTGTAGAGACCTTCTTCCGGTGAGGCGATCAGAAGGATTGTTCCGTTGGGGAGTCCGGTCTCGAATTGTGACGGCGGCTCAAGGGGAATATCGGGTTCGTCCGAGCCTTGTGTTAGAAAAGCGAGGACCAATAGCGCGAGGATTCCGGCCACTGCAAGCCACTGTCCGGTTTTGTCGGAGTCCGCTTCCGGTCGAGGAGTGAGGGGGGCCGGAGCCTCGCCGCTTTTCTCGGGTGTGGGATCGATGACCGTCATACCCCTAATCATCGCATGAAAGGGTCCGATACGCGCAACTATCCGGGATTCGTTCGCGGTCGTCAGGCGCGCCGGAGGGACTAGATGATGTATCCGCAGGACGAATGGGACGTCAGGAGCGGACGGAGATCGATAGGACTCTCCTCTTTACCACCATTTCCAGGCTCCTCGATCTTGGAGGGATACATGCTTTTCTCTGGCCGGATGAAGGTGTCATGCCTCAGGAATTGAGATCGCCGAGGGTGTCTCTCTCATCGCATGAGGATCTACGCGTTGCCTAGCCCAGTGCGATTCGGAGCCCAGAAGTCAGGGGATCAGACGACCGGGTCCATCACAGATCACGGGGACCCGGCGCCGATTTCGTTTTCTCTGGAGATATCAGGCTTTGTGGAGGCGGTCTTCGAGGGCGTCGAGACAACTCGCTAGTTCCTGAGGCAGGTGCCGACCGAATCTGGGGTAGTGATTCGCCCGGATATCTGCGACCTCTTTCTTCCAGCCTTGGATGTCGATTTCCAAAAGAGCGTCCATGTCTTGTTGGGAGACACCTTCGGGGAGGCTGACTTCGCCCCGAGCGGGGACTTTTCCAATCGGGGTATCGACCGCTCGGGCTTTGCCATCGCACCGGTTGAAAATGTATTCGAGGACTCGTGAGTTCTCTCCAAAGCCAGGCCACAGCCATTTGCCGTCGGCTGTCTTCCTAAACCAGTTGACGAAGAAGACTTTGGGAAGCTGAGCGCCGGGACGGTTCCCGATGTTGATCCAGTGCTGGAAGTAGTCACCCATGTTGTATCCGCAGAACGGGAGCATTGCCATCGGATCGCGACGGATGGCCCCGGCCGTCAAGTCAAGAGCCGCGGCAGTGACTTCGGACCCGACAATGGAGCCTAAGAATGTTCCGTGGACCCAATCTTCGGCTTCGCAGACGAGCGGGATAGTCGAAGGTCGGCGACCTCCGAAGAGAATCGCATCGATAGGGACCCCTTGGGGGTCTTCCCAGTTTTCTGCGATCGAAGGACAGTTCCCCGCGTAAGCGGTGAAACGAGCGTTCGGATGAGATGCGGGCGCTTCAGACTCTCCCTCGATCCACTCCTTGCCTTTCCAATCGATGAGTTTCCCTGGTGCCGGATATCCGATCCCTTCCCACCAGACGTCTCCGTCTTCGGTGAGAGCAACGTTGGTGAAGATGGCGTCGCGCTCAATGGTGGCCATCGCATTGGGGTTGGATTCTTGGGAGGTCCCAGGTGCGACACCGAAGAAACCATATTCGGGGTTGATCGCATAGAGTCGGCCGTCGTCTCCGAATTTCATCCAGGCAATGTCATCACCGACGGTCTCGACCTTCCATCCAGGGATGGTCGGAACAAGCATCGCAAGGTTGGTCTTCCCGCAAGCGCTTGGGAATGCGGCTGTGACATATTTGGAGATTCCTTCGGGGTTGGTGAGCTTGAGGATCAGCATATGTTCGGCTAGCCACCCTTCATCGCGGGCTTGAACCGAAGCGATCCGGAGGGCAAGACACTTCTTCCCGAGCAGGGCGTTCCCTCCATAACCCGATCCGTAAGACCAGATCAAGCGTTCTTCCGGGAAGTGAGCTATGTATTTGTCTTCGAGGGGAGCGCAAGGCCAGAGACCGCCGTCATCCTCGCCCTCCTCAAGCGGACTACCGATTGAATGGAGACAGGGGACGAACTCGCCGTCATCTCCGAGAGTCTCAAGAACCTTCGTTCCGACTCTCGTCATGATGTGCATGTTCATGACCACATAGGGGCTGTCAGTGATCTCGACGCCAATTTTCGATATGGGCGAACCGATCGGACCCATTGAGAATGGAATGACGTAGAGGGTCCGTCCCTTCATACATCCGCGGTATAGGTCGCCCATTATCCCCTTCAACTCAACAGGATCTATCCAGTTGTTGGTGGGCCCGGCGTCGGACTCTTTGACGGCAGCGATGTAGGTCCGGCTTTCCACGCGGGCGACATCGCTGGCATCCGAACGGAAGAGGAAACTCTCTGGACGTTTTGCGAGAGGGGTTGCCAATCCGGAGTCAACGCAGAGTTGTGCGATTCGCTTGTATTCGGTTTCCGAACCGTCACACCACTCCACTGAATCGGGGGTCATTAGGGCTG
>CAYTVW010000103.1:2646-6338 GCA_964441865.1 uncultured Acidimicrobiaceae bacterium | reverse complement strand
TGGGAGTCGTCGGCTTTTCTGATCACGAACCAGCCTCCTACAACGAGAGCGCCCAGAAGAGCGACTGCCACATCTCTTCCCAGTTGGAGTTGGTCGACAGTGATAGCCCACACCGCGGGGCCGATGATCTGGGCGAAGCGTCCGACTGTGGCGTACAAGCCGTAGAACTCACCCAGACGCTCTGGCGGTGAGATTCGGGTCATCACAACCCGATCGGTGGCCCAGGTTGCTCCTAGGGCCCAACCTCCAAGGAGAGCGACGATAGGCACCAAACCCGGTCTCTGGAACCCCGATGAGGCGAGAGCTAGGCCGATTGCCAACATCCAGAACACGAGTGCCACCCGGAGGGTCCTGATTGCTCCTATGTGGTGGCCGAGCCGACCGCCTGAGAATCCACCGAGAATGGCCCAACCGATCGCGGATGCGATCAACCCTTGCGATCCCTTTGTGTCGAGTCCGATCTCTTCGATCGCGTAGATGGTTAAGAATCCGCCGATCAGAGTGTTTATGGCGTCGGTGTAGAGGAACCTACCTAAGAGGAATCGGGTGACTCCCGGATATAGGCGTGAATCTTTCCATGCTTTGACCAATCCAGAGAGGACTGAACTCAAACCCGGTGCCTTCTCTGGCCGTGGAGGCACGATGGGGTCTCTTACCCAAAGGAAAGTTGGTATCGCGAAGAGCAGCACGGCCAGACCCAATAGAACGAAAGTGCCGTGATACCCGAGTTTGAGCGGGTTCATAGCGAGCCATCCGATACCAACTCCGATAATCGAACCGATGTATCCGACCCCCACTCCGGTCCCCGAGACCAGGCTCCGATTCTCCTCGGTAGAGACGGTGGGGAGAAGAGCGTCGTAGACCACCGATCCGGCGTGGAAGCAAACGAGGGCTATCCCGAGGGCCAAGAAGGTGGTCCAGACCGGACCCAGGGTCAGGGTGAGGGTGGCAGCGACGGCGACGGTAGTGGTGAAGACGAGTATCGGCATTCTCCGATGGCTGTGATCAGATCGCGCTCCGATCCAGGCTGAGGAGAGTGCGACTACCAGTGCGGCGAGCGACTGTGTGTATCCGAGCCAGGAGTCGGAGACGCCGTTGTCGGTCATCCAATTTGGAAGGTAGAGGCCGACGACTCCTAGAGCGAATATGGTGTTGGCTAGGTCGTAGATGACCCAACCAGCTGTCGCCGTGCGGGTAGGGGCGACGGGAATCACGGTCAAAACGTGACCGCTACCGAGATCAACTCTTCCCTACCGAGCATCCCCCCGGTTGCCTGGATCGCTCGTTCCGATTCGTCCAGAGGGAACTGATGGCTGACCATATCGTCGAGACGGGGATCGGTTTCGAGCTGCTGGCATGCCCACTCGTATCCTTCTTGCGAGGCTCCCCGTGCTCCCAGAATCGTGAGTTGCTTAGATACGACTATGTCGGAAAAGAACTGGGTGAGAGGACGGATCCCGTGCATTGAGCCGAACACTAAGCGTCCTCCCGATCGCACAACTTCAAGCCCCGAGTAGATCGCCTCGGGATCGCCAGATGTGACGTCGACAACCACATCGGGACGAGTCCCCAACGCGTTTGCCACTTCCATCCCCAAGTCTTCGGTGCTGACATCGATGATCGTGTTGGCTCCCAATCGTTTGGCTACGTCGAGACGATCGGCATCCACGTCTAAGCCGGACACTCCGATCCAGGATGCTCCCACGGCTTGTGCCGCGATGAGGCAGGCGAGACCTCTAGGTCCGGGGCCCATAATCAGCACTGTTTCGCCCGGTTGGATCTTCGCCAATTGCTTCATGGCGGTGTAACTGGAGGCGAGAGGATGGACGAAGGTGGCGACAGCGGCCGGGTTGTCATCCGAGACCTGATGAAGGCTGGTGTGGGGGTCGAGATACAGCCGTTCGGCCAGACCACCCCACAACCCCGGAGCTTCGGTGACGGGGAGAGCCCCATAAGCGTTGACGGGCTTCCTCCTGGTGCATTTGGCGAGATCGCGGCTGCAGGCCAAACAGGTTCCGCATCTGATCAAAGGCTCGACTACCACTCGCGTCCCGATCGGGATATCGAAAGAGTCGTCGATGTGGTCGGCGATTCTTCCCACGACCTGTCCTCCGGGAATGAGTGGATACACGATGTCGGGGCGATCTCCGTTCCACGCCTGCACCTCGTTGTTTGAAAGCATCGTGGCTTCAACGGCTAGCCACGCTCCGGTTTCAGCGTCCCTGGACGGGAGCTTCGTATTGGTGAGCCTCCCCGGGGCTCCCAGGACCATCGCCTTAACCGTCATTCATCAGCCTCTCAGTTCAGCGCCTTCTGGAGGCGCTCCAGGCCGCGCACAAGATCGGAGTCAGACAACGCGTACGAGAGACGAGCGTAGCCCGGGGCTCCGAACGCTTCACCGGGGACTACCGCAACGGCCGCTTCTTCAAGGATGTATGCGGCGAGATCCATCGATGTCTCCCAGCGTTTTCCTAAAAGAGCCCGAAAATCGGGGAAGGCATAGAACGCTCCTTCGGGTTCGACACACGTCACGCCGGGGATTGCGCTCAGCAACTCGACCATGGTTTTCCGCCGATGATCGAATGCATCTCGCATCTTCCAGACCTCGTCCATCGGTCCGGTGACGGCCGCGAGGGCGGCTCTTTGACTGACGTTGGCAACATTGGATGTGGCGTGGGACTGCAGATTTCCTGCGGCCTGGATGATGTCGGGGGCAGCGATCATCCATCCGACTCTCCAGCCGGTCATCGCGAAAGTCTTGGCGACTCCGGAGACGATCACCCACCGGTCGCCGAGTTCCGGGGCGACCACCGGCATCGAACTGAACTTGGCATTTCCGTATACGAGGTGTTGATAGATTTCGTCGGTCACAACCCACACGTCGTTCTCGGCGGCCCACCGCCCGATGGCAGCCGTCTCTTCTGGGGTGTAGACAGCACCGCTCGGGTTGGACGGAGAAACGAACACCAACATCTTGGTTCGTTCTGTTCGGGCAGACTCGAGCTGATCGATGGTGACTTTGAACCGGCTTTCGGAGGTGGTTTCTATCGGGACCGGGACGCCTCCGGCCAAACGAATGGCCTCCGGATAGGTGACCCAGTAGGGGGCCGGGAGGAGGGCTTCGTCGCCTTCACCGAGAACTGCGGCAAAAGACTGGTAGACGGCCTGTTTCCCTCCATTTGTGATCAGGACGTTTCTGGCCTCCATCTGAGGGCCACCGTCTCGGGCAGTCACTTCGGCAACCGCTTTGCGGAGTTCGGGGAGACCTGCATTGGCGGAGTATTTGTGGTTCCGGGGATCGGAGCAAGCCTCGATAGCCGCTTGGACCACATGGGCTGGTGTAGGAAAATCGGGTTCACCTGCTCCAAACGAGACGACATCGACTCCCTCGGACTTCATGACCCGGGCGCGGTCAGAGATGGCCATTGTCGCTGACGGTTGTATGGCTGCGAGACGAGCGGAGATTCTTGCTGACATGATCCCGTCAACTTAATACGGCTAGAAGAGGCGAAAACCAGTGAGGGTGAAAGCAGCAGTCCCGCCTACCTGAATGGTGGCGGGACCGCAACATATCACTCGGGTGAAGTTGTGCTATTCGGTGGGTGGGGAATCGATCCCCTCATCGCGATTGCGGACGTCTTCGAGCTTGTCTTTCCCTTTTTCCCAGACGTCGGCTGCGACTTCCTTGGTCT
>CAYTVW010000103.1:0-2546 GCA_964441865.1 uncultured Acidimicrobiaceae bacterium | reverse complement strand
TTTCCCAGGCGGGGCCAGCTTCTTCTTTCACCTTGGACGCGACCTCTTTGGTCTTCTCCTTGGTCTTTTCCCAGGCGGGGCCAGCTTCTTCTTTCACCTTGGACGCGACCTCTTTGGTCTTATCCACGGCCTTTTCGACGACAGGCGCCGCTTTCTCCGACAGTTCGTTGGCTTCTTCTTTGGCCTTGCCGAACCATCTCTTCAGAGTGCTCCAAAATGCCATCAGGTGGCTCCCTTCTCTATTCCAAAGTTACATGATCGATGATTCGACCGCTCTGGTCGAGCAGAATCGCCGAATCACCCGAGTTATTCCATACAGGAGTATCCGAACACCATCCAAGTTCACTCGGTGAAGGTCTGCAACCAGTTATCACAGTTAAATATCCCTCTGGCGCGAGGAAAGTCCCTTGAGGGACGTAATAGCGGTTCACCGATGACTCGTCGCGAATCACAAATCCGGAGATGTCGACTGTGGTCGGCCCGCGATTGGTGATTGTCACCCATTCACCGTCGAGGTTCTGTTCGTCCGGTCCTGGCGGATCTGCCTCTACCTCGGTGATCCGAATTTCGGGGAGCGGCCCTGTCCCACACGAGAATGGCGACCAGATTCCCTGTTGAGAGTCACGAGCCGCTTCTTGGGCGTCGAGATATTCTTGTGGCACTTCTCCTGTTCCGTAGACCAGCGCCATCCCTTCTCTCAACTGGCGGAGTCCGATGTTGTCGTCTCCGAACCACAAGTCGGCGAGGATCCGGTCATATTGGTCGAGACTGGTGTCTGTGAGAATGACCGTCTGATCGGTCAGGTCCGCGAGAGCAAACCTGGATTCGTCCCCCAGGCACTCGTCGCGTTCGGGAGCATTAATCCCGAAGATTCGGACCTCTTCGGTTTCCCCGTCGATCTCGACTAACAGGGTGTCTCCGTCGGTCACCCGTTGAACGATCGCGGTTACTCCTTCTGGTGGCGATTCGGGAGTTACCGAGGTCGTTGACGGTGACTCACAGGACGCAAGAGCGAAGACCGCCAATACTCCCATTGTTCGAATGTTCACTACTTCTCCGTCTTGCGGAGGCGTTCCAGCTCGGCCTTCTCGGCTGCCCGACTGCGGCGCCGACGTCGGTAGAACACGCCAGCCAACTCGTCAAAGACGATGGCGAAGAGGGCGACACCGAAGATGATCATTGCGAGGGGGAGAGTCCAGTCCCACCAAAGGAATTTGACCTTGATGTTTTCTGTGTTTTGTACCACGAACACTGTTAGGAGGAGCGCGGCCAACAGGAAACCTCCTAGACCCCAGGAGATTTCACTCTTGGCTTCTTTCATGGCAGCTTTCCTCGCCTCGGCCTTTGCCTGCTTCTCTTTGGCCTTCTCTTGTTCTTTGGATTCGTTGCTCGTTGATTCTGCCGGTGGCATGCCCAAATGTTCGTTGTCCATGCGAACCAGTCTATTCATCAGCGGTTGGACTTGAAGGCTATGTGGTTCTGCGACTCGGGCTTCTGAATGGACAGTGAGACTCCTTGGTGGCGTACGACGGGGGTGTACGCCTGACGATCAAATGCGGGACTTGACAGATGGGGGGGGATTGGAGGGATTAGCGTCGCCGTTCATTCAATAGAGGAGGTTGAAGACATGCGGGCTGACTGGGACGAACGTAGAGATGTGTCTGGTGTTGGCTTTCGCGTTGAAGGACAGCGGCTCTGCAAGTTTGGTCAGAGGAGCGGCAAGTCCTGTGACTATGTCTATCAGCTCAACCACTGTTGGGATGATTATTGCCACTTGACCGCCATGCACAATGACAACGCCGAAGGTGGTGATTCAGGAGGTCCGTGGTTTTACGGGACTGTAGCCTATGGCGTTCACAGCGGATACAAGTGGTGGAACTTCAAATTTCGGGACGTGTTCACCCCAGCTACCTATATTGACGATGCGCTACCGGGTGTGAGAATCACGGCGCAGTGATCTATGACAGATAGAGGACCCGTTGTCGCTCGGAGAACGTTGTCTGGCTTGTACCCGAGTCCGGAGAGGAATGCAGCCGATTGTCGAGATTCGCAGATCGACATGTCAACGGCAGGCAGCCGCAGCCTGGAGTGAAAGAGCCAATACACGGAGCCGAAAGTCCAGATCTAAGGAAATGATGAAGAAGCGAACCGAGATAAGACGCTTTTTCCCAACTGGAGCGGCGCGGGCGAACAGAGGACGATTGGCAGGAATGCTTCCGGTTCTTGTGGGGGTTATCCTCGTCGCGGGCTGCGGAATGAACCAGTCTGACCTTCCGGATGTTGCTCCTCCAGACGGGTCGTTCAACCTTGACTCTGCTCAACTCTCGGACTTGCAGACGATGGCGGACCAGGAAGGGATTTCGCTGGAGGAGGCCATTCAGAGATACGGGTGGCAGGAACCATTTGCGATGATGGTGGAGGAATTGAGGGTTGCTTTCCCAGACGACTTCGCGGGCGCGCGGATCGTTGATGACACCAAAGGCTGGGTCGCATTTCGGGATGATCCTCCACAAGCTGCGTTGGATAGGATCGCGGCATTTGGGCGG
>CAYTVW010000102.1:0-6356 GCA_964441865.1 uncultured Acidimicrobiaceae bacterium | reverse complement strand
AGATCGGGAAGCTGGGCAAGTAGCCCGTCCGGACAACCGTCCTGAGGACCCTCCCCCTCCGCCTGCCCCACCTGCGGGAACATCGGAAGGAGGCACTGCGCCCTCTGGGGCTACCACTGAAGCACAACCGGGTAGCAGCACTCAGGGCAAACCATCGCCTCAGGCCAAGGCTTCCATCCAAGTCGACTTCAAGGCCGACGGGAGCGAACGCCACAACGGACGCTATGCGATCGTGGACGCATCCGTGCTCACGCCATCGCACAACCCCGACGGCACGCCGAACAGGCGCCACCGAATCAGCGAGGGGCAGCCGCGCGACCGAAGCGACGCAGACCTGCGCGACCAACCGCGGCGCATCGCGCAGAAGCTCAACCCGACGGCCATAACAGGCAATGAGGTCGCCTTCTACGGCGCACCCGTTACGACGTCCGACGGTCAGGTCATCCAAGGCAACGGACGCAGCATCGCCCTGCAGATCGCCTATGCCGACTACCCCGACAGGGCAGCCGCCTACAAGCAGTACCTGATCGACAATGCCGACAAGTTCGGGCTCGACCCCGAGCAGATCCGCAGGATGCCATCGCCCGTGCTCGTCCGCTCGCTCGAGGTCGACGACAAGGCAGCCATCCGCCTGGGCAACATCCAGAACACGTCCGAGGCCAAGATGGCACCGATCGACGCCGCCAAGGCGCAGATACGCCAGCTCCCGCTATTCCAGCGGCAGGTCATCGGACGCAGGATTGCCAACGCCCGCGGCGAGACGCTCGGCGAGGTGATAGACGAGGTGGGCATCGAAATCCTGCAGACCTTCAAGAACATCGACCTGTCCGGACTGCTCCGGGAGGGCGAGCTCACGGCCGACGGCAAGGAGTTCCTGCTCGAGGTGTTCCGTGGCCTAGTGTTTGACTCGCAGGAGAACACCGACGCAGTCAAGTACTTCACGCGGATGCCGCACACGGTCAAGATGGGGCTCGAGCGCTCGTTCGGATCAATCATCCCGTTCATGGGAACCGACGCGGACTTGACGCAGATGCTGCAGCGCGCCGTCGAGATCGTCAACTCGATACTTGCCTCGGACGGCAAGATCAACGACGTGAGGGCATTCATGCGGTCGGGCAGCGTATTCTCGGGGTTCAACTTCGAGAAGTTCACACCGCAGGAGGCAGCGCTGGCAAACGCCCTCATGAACGCCAAGACGCAGAAGGAGATCCGCCAGCTTTTCGTGGCCTATGAGAAGGCCATCATCGGCGACAACGACCTGTTCAACCCAATAGAAGCTTATGGAAACACACCGCAGGGAGCAAAAAGGGCATTCGACGAAATCTTCGGAAACGACTTCGAACCCGAACAGCCAAAGCCACGACCCGGCCGACCCGTCGAGGGTGAACAGCCCCGACCCGAAAACTCGCAGCCAGAGCAGAGCCCAACAGACGATGGGCAGGATACTCGCGGACTGGAACCCGGACGAGAAGACCGAGTAGAGCCGGAGGACAGCGTCGAGGAGGACCCGGCGCAGGCCAGCCTTTTCGGTGACCCCGATCCGGCAAAGCAGAACGACGACAGTGAATTGAAGGCGAGGCAGCTCGCAATCGTGCAGAAAGCGAACCCAGCCCCCAATGAGTCGAGCACATGGATTCGGACGACTGGCGACATCAAGACTGCCCAGGAGGCATTCTCCGAGGCCTTGGATGAGGGATCCGAAGGCGCCATGTATCCCGACTTCAATGAGCAGGACATGCGCAAAGCTATGGAGTCAGGCACTGTCACCGTCTACTCCAGCAAGCCGATAGCCCCGGGTGTGTTCGTCTCGCCGTCGAAGATGAACGCAAAGGACTTCTCTGGTGGCGGCAGGATCTACTCAAAGACTGTACCAATATCGGACGTTGCATGGATCGACCAGTCCGAGGGGCAGTATGCGCCAGTTAATGAAGGTCAGACTACCGAAAGTGACACAGCGCAAACAGGTGACGAAGGCAGGAAACCTGCCACAACGGGCAAGATTGAGGACTTCGGCGAGAAGATCGAAGGGGCACGCAAGGACGCGTACGCCGACCGTCTGGCCGACGCCATGGACCTGGGGCTCGACGACGTGCCGATGTCGAAGGCGTGGCCTGAGCCTGACTACAAGAAGCTGCTCGACGAGGGCATGGATCCCGACGTCGTGGCCTTCATCCGCGTCGCTAGAGAGAGCGTGCCACCGAAGCCCAAGAAGTCTTGGAAGCTGAACTCGTGGCTCGAGAACACCGGGCAGCTGCGCGATTTCGTCAATGAGTTGATGTCGGGCGAGGCGGACACCGGCAAGCTCATGTCTATGGTCCGGCAGCGTCTGCCAAACTTCGTGGCCAAGATGGAGCTCTACAAGGCCGTGGGGCATGATACGTCCCTGAAGGATCTCGAAATAACGAGCGGCTTCTATTCGATTCTGAACGGCGAGAAGTTCGACACGCCAAGGACGATCTGGACGGTCGAGCAGCCGCAGCGCGGCTTCAAGGGAGGCTGGCCGAGGATCATCGCTCAGGGCGGCACCATGCAGGAGGCCATCGACAACTTCAAGGCGAAGGTCGAGAAGGAGGGCATGCCGGACTCCAAGGCGGACAAGCCCAAGACGCGCAAATATTCGATCTACCAGCGCACCGCCGACAAGAAGTACTTCATCGGCTTCCGGGCAGGCTCGGACGTCGTGGAGGTCGCCGAGTTCGACACCCTCGAGGAGGCAAGGAAGTACCGCAACGAGAACGTCGCAGACCTTGACGCGAAGGTCGACGCCATGCGGCGCATCCCCTACGAGCGGCGCGACGAGAACTCACCAAGGGTAGGCTTCGACCACCGCGGCGGAGCGGACGTAACACCCGAGATGTTCACCGAGGCGTTCGGTTTCCGTGGCGTGCAGTTCGGCAACTACGTCGAGGGGCAGCGGCGCCAGCAGGACCTCAACGATGCCTACGACGCCCTCATGGACCTTGCGGCCGTGCTCGGTATTCCACCGAAGTCGCTCTCGCTCAACGGCGAGCTCGGACTGGCGTTCGGCGCGCGCGGGACGGGCGGAACCCGGGCGGCGGCAGCCCACTACGAGCCCGGCAACGTGGTCATCAACCTGACGAAGAATTCCGGGGCGGGGTCGCTCGCCCACGAATGGTTCCATGCCTTGGACAACTACTTCTCACGAATGGGAGGCAAACGGCTCGGCTACGTCACGCAGGGCTCAAAGACGGACGGGATCCGGCCGGAGGTTTATGACGCATTCATGAAGGTGCTTCAGGCGATCCGCAGTTCGGGCATGGTGCAGCGGGCAAAGAGCATCGACAAGGTGCGCAGCAAGGATTACTGGTCGACGCAGATCGAGCTTGCGGCACGTGCGTTCGAGTCGTACGTGATCGAGAAGCTCCACGACGTGAACGGATCCAACGACTACCTCGCCAACGTCGTATCGCAGGATTACTGGGACGCCGAGAGCGCCCTGATGGGAAGCGACCAGAGCAGCTATCCCTACCCCACCACCGACGAGCTGCCCGACATCCGCGCGGCGTTCGACGGCCTGTTCTCGACGATCGAGACCAAGCAGACGGACAGCGGCATCATGCTCTACGAGCCTGAAATCGCATACGAGCACATCGAGGTGTCGCTCGGAGGCCGCGAGAAGGCCGAGAAGGCCAAGGACAGGCTGGTCAAGGACATGGTACGCTCAAGGCAGAAAACATACGGTCCAGACTCGTCGCAGCTCGACCTGTTCTATGGCGACCCCGACCCCGACGAGGGGACAATCGAGGTCAACGGCCACACCATCCGGCGAAACGCCATCGTGGCGGACTTTCAGGAGCAGGGTTTCATCGACTTTGCGGGGCAGCGGGTCAATACGCCCGCCGACGTGGCAGACCTGTTCGCAATCCACCGCTCGCCGTACATCGAGAAGTTCCACATGATCTTCACCGACGACGACGGCAACATCGTGTTCAACGCCACGATCACGAGCAACGCTGCCACCTACGTCGTCGTGGAGCCGTCCATGGTCATAGATATATTGGGCAAGGCGTTCGAGGCAGGGGCGACAAAGGCCTACATGCTGCACAACCACCCGTCCGGAAGGCACCAGCCGAGTGACTCGGACAGACGGCTCACAAGGGCGCACGCGGCAATCTACGCCGAATACAGCAAGGCGAACCACCCCGACAAAAAACCTATTGAGCTTGTTGGTCACGTCGTGGTCAACACGTCACACTTCTCGTTCATCGACACGAGCGGAAGCTCGGTGGAGATGCGCTACAAGAACCCCGTCCGCGTGCTTGCACAAAAGCCCGGACTGCTGCTCAACAACCCCGACACCGTGGCAGAGGTGGCCAAGGCCATACTCAAGGGAGGCTACGACACGGCCATCATGTACGTGAGCGCAGGTCTGGACGTCAACGGATACGAGCCTGTGTTCACGATGTCGCCGTACAAGATCGTCGAGCAGGCGGAGGCGTCCATTGCCAAGTACGGCGCATCTGGTTACATGATCGTGACGAACGACCCCGCCGTGGGTACGCAGATTCACGGCACCACGAAGGCGTACGACGTGGTGATCCTGATGCCCGGTGGCAAGATCCAGTCGCAGTATCAGCGCAGAGTCATTGAGTTTAAGGATACGTCGAGCTCGGCAAAGAACTCGGTGATGCTCGGGCAGACGGCGAGGGAGGAGCAGGCTGGGTACGGTGCATCTGATCGAAATAGCTCAGGCAATGCGTCCTCGATGAAGATTCCGGCTTCGGTCGAAAGGGCTAACGCAAAGTTCAACATCGAGCTTGAGGAATGGATTGCAGGGAATCTTCCGAAAGGACATGTATTCAAGATGGGAAGACCGAGCGACATACTTAAAGCAGCGGGGTTCCCAGATGCGCCAATTGAACTTCGTGCTGACAAACTTGAGCAAAAATCAGCACAGAAATGGCATCCGTTTTCTCCCTCAGCAGTTAAGGGATTGGTCTCTGCTCTAAATGATCCAATCGCAGTCTTCTCATATGGGAATAAGGAAAAAGCGCTGAATGCGATAGTAGAAATCACTCATGGCGGTAGCAACTTTCTGGTCGGAGTTCATTTCAATCGTCCAAATCAGAACAATATTGAAGTGAGTGATATCCGAACACTTTTCCCAAAGCAGTCAAGCGAATGGCTAAACTGGATCCAACAAGACAAGGCCACATACTTAAACAAAAAAAGCCTTCTAGATTTGGTAGCCCAACAGCGAACGACTCTCGCTGAGGTGAGCTACCTTGATCTAGAAGGCTTAATCAATATAATAAACGGATTCGAGAACCCAAATATCGCATCGGAGTCGAGTGCCCAACAGCGGATGAATTCCGCTGAGGTGGGCGACTCCGCTCTGAACGTCGCTGGTGAAATCGGTGGAGGATTTGATCCAGCCGAACCTACGCGCGCCAAGTCTATACTTGGTCGCCCTGACGCGGGAGCAGCGAACAGTGCCGAATCTGGAACGGCGACTCAACAGCAAAAGAATCTCGCTGACGTGGACAGCCGTACCCCAGACTCTCCTTCCAATTTAGCAAATGACGTAGATAACATCAACAGTGAGCGTGCTCAGATAATCCAGCAGGCCAAGAAGAACGGCACATGGATGAAGGCGCCGAACGGAAAGCCCACAAACCTAAACGAGGATCAGTGGGTGACTGTTCGAACCAAGGCCTTCAAGGATTGGTTCGGGGATTGGATAAATGACCCTGCAGGCTCATCCAAGATAATTGATCCTCAAACTCTCGAGCCGATGGTGCTTTATCATGGGACACAGTCTGATTTCAATGTGTTTGACCCCGACAAAGGCGGCAGCACGACCTTGGCAAAGGACTCAATAGATGCGTCATTCTTTACGTCCAGCGTTGAGGTTGCCGACGATTTTGCTGGGTACGTACATATCACACCAAATGGCAAGAATGTGCAAAAGTCCTATTTGCATGGGGCAAACATCATGCCGGTATTTATTGACGCCAAAGACCCAACCGTATGGGACATGTCGGGTGGTTCCTATCAGGAGGACTTTATTACTTCATCTATCAATGAATCAAGATCCGAGGGCAGTGATTCAGTCGTCTACACAAACATGCGAGATGGCGCCGTCAACTCGATTGGAACATGGAAAAAGTCACATGTTGTTGCAGTTTTTAAGCCTGAACAGGTCAAATCAGCAACTGCCAACATCGGAGATTTCGACGCAAAAAACCCGGACATAAGACTCAGCCAGTCATCCGAACCCGGCACAACGACCCGAAGGGTTGGAAGGAACCGCAAGCAGGCCACACCTGAGACGCGCAAGATCGCCAAGCACCTCAAGCAGAAGGTCAAGGGATGGGCGACGAGGGACGACATCG
>CAYTVW010000101.1:0-6404 GCA_964441865.1 uncultured Acidimicrobiaceae bacterium | reverse complement strand
GAGATCATTGGCCAGCATGACCAGCTAGTGCTGGTCCGTCCGGGCGAAGCTAGGAGGCTGGTCGATAGGCTCCTAGACGAGAACGGGAAGAAGGCGTTGGACGAGTACAGATCGGCGTGGAACGCCCACGAGAACCTACTAGAAGCTCGTAGAGCCCTCGGAGGCGACAGAGGTGAACTCATACGCCGGGCAGAGCTGAGTCACCACCAAGCGGCTGAAATCCGGTCTGCCGGGTTCTCGCTTGGAGACGACAAAGAACTGGAAAACAGACTGAACCGACTCCGGAACGCTGAGGAGCTCCGAGGACATCTCAGTGAAGCCCTCAACCATCTCGAAGATGGTCGCGAAAGGGTCGGTTTAGGTATCGGGTCTCTCAGGAAAGCCGCCCTTTTGGACCCGACGCTCACGGATGCTCTCGAGAACATGGATGTGGTCGAAGGAAGCTTCGGAGAGACACTGACGTTCATCAGGACCATTGGAGATGACCTCGATGCGGAACCGGCCGAACTCGATGCGGCCGAAGAACGGATGCGTCTCTTGTCGGACCTCAAACGGAAATATGGTTCGACCCTAGAGGAAGTCCTTGAGTTCGAAAGGAGTGCCACCGCAGACGCAGAATCGGCCGAGGCTCTCCTCGAAAGGGCGGAAAGAATCGACTCAGACGTCGACGAATCAGCCGAGAGGCTCGCAGTGGCTGGCGCCCGGCTGATCCAGGCACGAAGAGAGGCAGCCACTCGTCTGGCAGCCCTGGCATCGGAGCACCTCACCGAACTGGGATTCTCTACCCCTGTACTGGCGCCAGAGATTGAACCGGCTGCTCCCGCTCCATTCGGGGCAGATTCGGTGAAGCTGTTCTTCGCCTCGGATGAGCGCCTCACTCCCGGAGAGATCTCGAAGGTCGCTTCTGGTGGAGAGTTGAGCAGGCTGGTTCTGGCACTGAGGCTTGCAGGAGGATCGGGTGATGCTGAGACACTTGTCTTTGACGAGGTTGACGCGGGGATAGGAGGAGCGACAGCTCTAGCGGTAGGGAGGAAACTCAGCGATTTAGCAGAGGAGCGACAGGTCCTTTGTGTAACCCATCTCCCGCAGGTTGCCGCTTTCGGTGATGTGCACTATGTCGTTTCTAGGGAAGACCATCGCGCTGAACTCCGGAGAGTCAACGGTGAAGAGCGGGTGGCCGAAATAGCGAGGATGCTTGCAGGGCTCTCCGAATCAGAGAGAGGGCGCAGTGCTGCAGAGGAGCTCCTGGAACTCGGACGGCAAGCCCGAACAGCGCAACTCCCCAATTGAAGCGGTGATGTAGCGCGAAATCCGATTGGCCTGCTACCGTGGCCTCCCGTGGCAGATAAAGACTCAGCCCACGGCGATCTGGCCCTCGACGCCGAAACCGAAGCCCTCTTCGAAGCGGCTGAGGCGGGTTCCAAGAAGGGCGTGAAACACGTATTCGTGACCGGGGGAGTGGTCTCTAGTCTGGGGAAGGGATCACAGCATCTTCTCTTGGACGTCTATTGAAGGCCCGTGGCCTAAATGTTGTGAACCAGAAACTGGATCCCTACATCAACGTCGACCCTGGGACCATGAATCCGCTCCAACACGGAGAAGTGTTCGTCACAGACGATGGGGGAGAAACCGACCTCGATCTGGGTCACTACGAACGATTTGTTGGGAACAATCTTCGTCGGTCTTCGAGTGTGACCTCCGGCTCAATCTATTCGTCGGTGATTAAGAAAGAACGGAGAGGCGATTACCTCGGGAACACGGTGCAAGTGATCCCTCACGTAACCAACGAGATCAAGAGTCGCATATCGCGGGTAGGTGAAGAAAGCAACGCGGATGTTGTGATCACCGAAGTTGGAGGAACGGTGGGAGACATAGAAGGGCTCCCTTTCCTCGAAGCGATCCGCCAATACGCCAACGACATTGGACGGGCGAACGTCATGTTTCTCCATGTCACTCTCGTCCCATATATCGCTTCTTCTGAAGAGCTGAAGACAAAACCGACCCAGCACTCGGTGGCCGAGTTACGGGCCAAAGGGATCGTCCCGGATGTGATAGTCGTTCGGTCGGACCGACCAATAGATGAGTCCGTGAGGCGGAAGATTTCCCTCTTTTGCGATGTCGCTCCCAACTGCGTCGTGAGCGCTCAAGACGCCCGAGACATATATGAGGTCCCGCTCAACCTCCACAAGGCCAACTTGGACGGAGTCGTCTGTGACCGCCTTGGAATCGTAACTGGGCCACCAGACCTCTCTAATTGGGGAGCCATGGTCGAACGTCGGATCAACGCGACCGAACCGATCACCGTCGGGATCGTCGGGAAATATGTCGCCCTCCCAGACGCCTATCTCTCTGTAGCAGAAGCTCTTCGACACTCCGCCAACTCGATCGGAGCCCAAGTTGACGTCAGGTGGATTCTCTCCGACGACCTGACCGGAATGCTGGCGGCGGGGTATCTGGAAGATCTGGATGGCATCGTGGTCCCAGGCGGATTCGGAGCCCGAGGAGTCGAAGGGAAAATCGCCGCTATTGGGTACGCCCGAGAGCACAACATTCCTTTTCTCGGTCTTTGTCTCGGTCTTCAATGTGCAATCATCGAGTTCGCGCGTTCCGTCCTGGGTTTGGAGGATGCCAACTCGACGGAGTTCGAGCCGTCGACGCCCGATCCTGTTATCGACCTGATGCCAAATCAAGAGGGGATTGAAGAGATGGGCGGGACGATGAGACTGGGTCTATACCCGGCCAGGTTGGAAGAAGGGTCCCTTGTCCGCGAGCTTTACGGTGAGGAGGTCGTCTACGAGAGGCACCGTCACCGTTGGGAAATCAACAACCGTTACCGGAAGGATCTCTCAAGAGGGGGCCTGAGACTCTCCGGGGTCGCCCCGGACGATCGCCTTGTAGAGTTCGTCGAGCTTCCAAGTCACCCTTACTTCGTGGCGACGCAAGCCCATCCTGAGTTCAAGTCCCGTCCTGACTCGCCCCATCCTTTGTTCCTCGGATTCGCCAAAGCAGCCCTCGCCCGCAGGAAAGAGACAAACCGAAACGAACAGGTTGTGGACGATTCCGGTGTAGAGACGGTTTCTCAATGACTATCTCTGAAGTCTCCCGTTCTCGCCTACTTGACGGTCTTGCTTTCGGGATAGATCGAGTCGAATTGGAGACTCCGGAAGGTTCACGTTTCAGTCGAGATGTCTTGATCCATCCCGGTGGAGTCGGTGTGCTAGTAGAAGACGATGGAGATTTCGTTTTCATCAAGCAGTTCCGAGTCGCTCTCGGAAGAAATGTCCTGGAAATCCCAGCCGGGAAGCGTGACGTCCCTGGAGAGTCACCAGAAGAGACCGCTCGCCGCGAACTTGTCGAAGAACTTGGGGTGCATGTCACTCGACTTGAACCTCTCACGATCGTTGCACCGTCTCCGGGGTATACGACTGAACTGATCCATGTTTTCTGGGGACGCGATATCTTTTCAACTCAACGATGCCCGGTCGGGGCAGAAGAGCGTTTGGCTGAGGTTGTGCGAATGTCACAGGCCGAGACGTTTCGGTTGGTTGATCGCGGTGAAATCCTGGATGCCAAGACGTTGGCTGCCCTGGGAGCTTGGAGAAGGAGAACCGAGAATTGATTATCGGAATCCCGCGGGAGACGAAACCGGGGGAGTATCGCGTCGCGATTACCCCTGTCGGAGTGAGAGAGTTCGTCTCGCGAGGTCACACTGTCCTTGTCGAGCACGGAGCCGGTGAGGGGTCAACGATCCTTGATGAAGAGTATGAGAGTCAAGGGGCAGTGATCGTCAGAGAGACAGCTGAGATTTACGCGGACGCCGAGATGATTCTCAAGGTCAAAGAGCCTCAAACGGATGAGTTCGAGTTCTACCGCCCCGGCCAGCTGCTATTCACTTTCCTGCACCTCGCTGCCTATACCAACGTCGCAGAGGCTCTGCTATCCCGAAGAGTCACGGCAATCGCTTACGAGACAGTCCAACTCCCAGACCGGTCTCTGCCCCTCCTATCTCCGATGTCGGAGGTGGCGGGCCGCATGGCTATCCAGGCTGGCGGGCATTATCTGGAGAAGGCGAAAGGTGGTCGCGGAATTCTCTTGGGAGGTGTCTCCGGCGTGAAACCTGCGAAGGTCGTGATCATCGGTGCCGGTGTCGCTGGATCGAATGCCGCCGCTATGGCTATAGGTCTCCAGGCCGATGTCACGGTTCTCGACCAGGATTTGACCAAACTCCGCCGGCTCGATTTCCTGTTTCCGGGGCGGATGGTGACGCTGGCTTCAAGCCAGCTCGTTCTCGAAGAAGTGGTCTTGGGAGCCGATTTGGTGATTGGGGCAGTCTTGGTCCCAGGAAAGCCAGCTCCGATACTGGTTCACCGCGATTTGGTGAGAGGTATGCGGAGAGGGTCAGTGCTAGTCGACGTTGCCATCGATCAGGGCGGCTGTTTCGAGACCAGTAGGGAGACTACTCACGATGATCCCGTCTACACCGTCGCTGACGTCGTCCACTATGCGGTGGGGAATATTCCCGGAGCCGTCCCCCACACATCAACCTACGCGCTCACCAACGCGACCCTGCCCTACGCTGTAGCAATAGCTGATCTAGGTCTCGCCGCCGCAATGGCGCAATTCCCTGAGCTTGAGCCGGGTGTAAACACTGTCGACGGTCACGTCACGAACGCTGCGGTCGCCGAGAGCCTGGACCGCGAATTCACCAATCCAATCAAGACTCTCCGGACGTGACAAGCAACGCGGTCGTCGAATTTCTCGCTTCCCTAAGCGCTGAGAGAGGCTTGGCACATAACACGATCGAGGCTTACCGGCGAGACTTGGATGCCTACTTTCACTTCCTCGACGGAAGAGAACCCCAAGGCGACTTGGTAGACCTCTACCTGAAGGAATTGACCAATAGCGGGACAGCTACGAGAACAGTCCTGAGAAGATTGGCAGCTATCCGTGGATACCACCGCTTCGCTGTTCTAGAGGGTATCAGTGACACTGATCCGACCCTCAATGTCGAACCACCGCGCCGGCCTGATCCAACCCCTAAGGCTCTCACGGTGGAAGAGACTTTCCGTCTCATCGAAACACCAAGGGTCGAGACGGTGGCTGGTCGGAGAGATAGAGCCATTCTCGAAACGCTTTATGCGACAGGGTGCCGGGTATCCGAGTTGGTCGGCCTGAATCTTTCCGATCTGGATCTTGAAGATGGGATAGCGGTTCTGACCGGAAAAGGTTCCAAGCAACGCATGGTCCCGGTGGGATCCGCGGCAATTTCAGCGATCAATGAGTGGTTGCGAGACAGAATCGAGCTGATTATCCCTGGATTGGATGCTGTATTCACCAGTCTCAGGGGAAACAGGCTGACTCGACAGGCTGTGTTCGAAATGGTCAAGACAACTGCCGATAAGGCCGGTCTTTCACAGTCTGGAGTCTCGCCCCACATACTCCGACATTCCGCCGCAACCCACATGTTGGAGGGAGGAGCCGACCTAAGAACGGTCCAAGAAATCCTCGGTCACGCTAGCCTCGGCACAACACAGGTCTACACTCGAATAACCGCTTCCCACCTTTGGGAAGTGTACGCGACATCTCATCCAAGAAGTCGTTGAACCAGGGGAC
Source organism: uncultured Acidimicrobiaceae bacterium (assembly GCA_964441865.1). GTDB lineage: Bacteria > Actinomycetota > Acidimicrobiia > Spongiisociales > ZC4RG35 > CAYTVW01. The sequence goes on along the minus strand of CAYTVW010000101.1, from coordinate 791 downwards.
GATACGGTGAATACTGAACCGAACATGACGCAACCGCCCATACCGCAGGAGATCGTCGAAGAAGCTTCGGCCAGGCTCACAGCAGAACGTACTCGACTTGTCCACCAACTCCAGGAAATCGGAGCGACGGAGCACGGCGAACTCCGCTCGGATGTCGAGTTCGGAGATGGCGGCTTCGCCGATGCGGCTGCCGCCACAGCCGAACGAACCGAAGCACTCGGGTTGGCGGAAACCCTTGCCCAACAGGTAGCCGCGATCGATGAAGCGCTCGACCTCATCGCCGAGGGACGCTACGGATACTGTGTTCGATGCGGATCAGCAATGTCACCGGCCCGAATCGAAGCTCGTCCAGAATCGGTTCTCTGCGTCGAGTGCAAAAATCGGCAGTAGTCGGTTGTTCCCATGACGGCTTCGCCTCTTCATTTGGTGTCGAGGTTCTTTGACTTTCTGACTGCACGCGGCCTCGACGAATCCGAACGCAACGAGGTGGAGCGTTATCTGCGAAAAGAAGAATGGGCATTGTTCTTCTCGCAGCGACCACCCGACCAGCGTCACGGCTTGGCAGTTGCCCGTCGGATAAACGCAAGATTCCCTGAACGCAAGGACTTGGCGAGGGCAGGCCTTCTGCACGATGTCGGGAAACGTCACTCGGATCTGGGCGCATTTTCCAGAGTGTTGGCCACCATCTTCATCAAACTCGGGCTTCCATTGGGTTGGCGTTTCGAAGCGTATCGAGATCATGGCCGAATCGGAGCCGAAGAACTCGAGAGACTCGGGGCTGAGCCCGTCGT
>CAYTVW010000100.1:0-6425 GCA_964441865.1 uncultured Acidimicrobiaceae bacterium | reverse complement strand
ATCCCCCCCGAGGCGGGGCTCAGCGTCAACTTCTCCCTCGGGGCGGTCCTCAGCCAAAGGCGCGTCATATACGAATATCCGGCGCCATGGGAACGGGTCAACTGGGGTGTCCCGTCGAGTCCAGACCCGGATCCTTCTCTCGTCGATTTCGTGGTGACTGTCGACTACGACGAGATTCGTCAAGAACTCGATGCCGATCCCGCTTGGCGCTTGGTCACAGAAGGTGGAGAGTTGGCAGTCTTCGCGCCGGTCTCGTCCTCTGAGGAATAGCGCTCTCGACTCCTCAACGGGTCTAGCCTCAATCCGAAGAAACCAGTTGGGTTCCAAGCCTGGATGCACCGAACGTTCGTGAAGAGTCGAGGAGACACTGTGATTGCCGACGCCGCACATTACCGAAGTGGACTCAGGGTTCCTGGGAGTTTCGAATTGCGCGGCGCCCTCGCCAAATGTCGAGATGGTGTCTTCTGTTGGATTGGCCTGGTGGAACCCGCCGACGCTGAGTTTGAAGAAGTCCGGAGCGAATTCGATCTCCACGAGTTGGCGGTGGAAGACGCGGTTACGGCCCACCAAAGACCGAAACTGGAACGTTACGACGACACCCTTTTTCTTGTCCTCAAACCGGCGATCTACTCCGATCCCGAGGAGCTGATCACTCTTGGAGAGATCCTCCTTTTCGTCGACCAGCGTTTCGTTGTGGCGGTCCGTCACGGAGAAGCCAGTCAGCTTCTTCAGGTGAGACAGGAGCTCGAATCGGACCCCCATCAATTGGCTCTCGGTCCAGGGGCAGTCCTCCTGGCGATTGTTGACCGGGTCGTAGACGATTACGCCAAAGTCCTTTCGGAGTTTGAGCTGGACGTCCAACAGATCGAAGTCCAGGTCTTCTCCGAACCGAAAACCCCGCCCACCCGCCGCATATATCGATTGATTCGGGAGATTCTCGAATTTCATCAGGCGACTGCCTCTCTCCTCGACCCGCTCGAACGGCTGACTCTCGGTCGGTACCAGGCGATCCATCCCGAGTTGCGCGAATACTTCCGAAACACGCACGACCACTTGACTCGAGTCGTGACCCGAACCGAGACACTCACCAGCCTCCTCACTTCCGTCCTAGAAGCGAACCTCACACAGGTAAGCGTGCGCCAGAACGAAGACATGAGGAAGATTTCGGCATGGGTAGCTATCGCCGCCGTACCGACCATGCTGGCCGGGGTGTGGGGAATGAATTTCACCCATATGCCTGAGCTGAAGGCCAATTGGGGATACCCGTTCGCAATCGGCTTGATGGCCGCCGCATGTTTCGCCATGTACAGGCTCTTCAAAAAGTCCGGCTGGATGTAGACACGGAAATAATCCGACCTCGAAAGGCTCCGACTCTCCCCCTCCTTGCTCGCGTTTTTTGCGAGGCCAACACTACGCCAGGTCGTAGGCTTCGATGACTTCGCCTAGCATCTCCCATCATGTCAGCAACGATCGTGTTAGGCGCCCAATGGGGCGATGAAGGCAAAGGCCGAGTCACCGACTATTTCGCGGAACACGCCGACTTCGTGGTCCGCTATCAGGGAGGCAACAACGCCGGTCACACCATCATTGTGGGCGACCAGAGGTTCGCTCTTTCCCTGATCCCATCCGGCGTTATGTATTCCCATTGCACTCCGGTGATCGCGTCCGGATGCGTCGTCGACCCCAAAGTCCTGATTTCCGAAATGGACATGCTCATCTCCCGAGGCATCGACCCGTCCCGTCTCCGGCTGTCGGGGAACGCCCACATGATCATGCCCTATCACCGAAAACTCGACGCTGTCATGGAACGCTTCCTAGGGCAGAACCAAATCGGGACTACAAAAAAGGGAATCGGTCCCGCCTACACCGACAAGTATTCCCGGAGAGGTATACGGATCCAGGATCTCTACGATCCGAAGATCTTCGCCGATAAGGTCGAGGTTGCTCTCGAAGACGCCAACCGGATCCTCTCTCGGGTTTACAACCAGCTCCCCATGAAACCGGGGCAGATCGCTGACGAATACCTCGCGATGGCAGACCGTCTTGCTCCGCACGTCACCGACACCTCGTTGGAACTTTGGAACGCGATTCAGGATGGCAAAGAAGTCCTGTTCGAAGGAGCGCAAGGGACACTTCTGGATATCGACCATGGCACTTATCCCTTCGTCACCTCATCCAACCCGACGGCTGGAGGCGCTGTTGTCGGATCCGGAATCGGACCCAAGGCGATCGACCGAATAGTCGGAGTGGCCAAGGCCTATATCTCACGCGTCGGAACTGGGCCGTTCCCCACCGAGCTCCGCGACGAGATCGGCGACACCATGATCGAACTCGGAGGCGAATATGGGACGGTCACCGGACGACGCCGCCGTTGCGGATGGCTCGACCTGGTGGCCCTTCGATACTCCGCCCGTGTGAACAGCCTCACCGAGATCTTCCTGACCAAACTCGACATTCTCTCGGCGTTTGACACGATCTCGGTCGCCACCGCCTACATGTCTCTCGGCGACCGTTACGAAGAGTTTCCACGCCAACAAAGAGTCCTATACAACTGCACGCCCGTCCTTGACAACCTCCCCGGATGGAAAACCGACATCTCCGGTTGCCGAGAGTACTCCGACCTCCCAAAGGAAGCGCAGGCATACATCAGCTACATCGAAGACTCCGTGAAGGTCCCGATTCGATACATCTCAGTCGGTGCCGAACGACATCAGCTAATCGTTCGCTCATGAGGGTCCTTCTTCTCGGAAGCGGCGGACGCGAACACGCCATAGGGTGGAAACTCGCCCAATCCCCGTTGGTTTCCGAAATTGTCTCTCTCCCCGGGAACCCTGGACTTAGCGAACTAGGACCCTTGATCGAAGGGGTGGATCCCCTCAACGTCGGAGCGGTAGCCGAGATTGCCGAACAGCACCGGATCGATCTGGTGGTTGTCGGTCCTGAAGCACCCTTGGCTGCCGGTATCGCCGATGCCGTCGCCAGGAAGCGAATCAGAGTCTTCGGGCCTACGCGAGGAGCGGCCCGTCTGGAATCATCCAAGGCATTTGCCAAAGAAATCATGAATCGGGCGAGTGTTCCTACCGCATTGGCGGAGTCGTTCGAGAGCGAAGAAGCAGCTCTGTCACACCTCGACTCTTATGAAGGCCCCTTTGTGGTGAAAGCCGACGGGCTCGCAGCTGGCAAGGGAGTGTTAGTCACCGACGACGTCGATGCCGCAAAGTCTTGGGTTCGAGATTGTCTGGGAGGGAAGTTCGGAGACGCCGGTTCCAGAATCGTGATCGAAGAGCATCTTCAGGGACCAGAACTCAGCGTGTTCGCGGTCTGCGACGGAGTCAACGCCATCCCCCTTGAACCGGCCCGAGACTACAAGCGCCGTTTCGACGGAGACCTGGGACCAAACACCGGTGGGATGGGTTCGTATTCACCGGTGGAACTCCCAGACGGCCTAGTCGATCAGGTCCTCACGGAAGTCATCACTCCTACTCTCCGTCAGATGGCCGCTGATGGCAATCCGTTCCTTGGATTCTTGTATGCAGGGCTCGTCTTGACTCCCAGCGGACCCAAAGTCATCGAGTTCAATGTGAGGCTCGGAGATCCCGAGACCCAAGCTGTCTTGGGTCGGATGGAGAGCGACTTCGCTGAGCTTCTGATCGCTGCGACAGAGGGTGATGTCTCTGGCCAAACCGTGGATTGGTCAAACGACTTCGCCGTGAATGTCGTATTGGCTGCAGAGGGATACCCCGAATCCCCTCGAAAGGGAGATCCCATAACTGGGCTCGACCAGGAATTCGAAGACGTGCATATATTCCATGCTGGCACCAGATTCGACGGGAAGCGGACAGTCACCAACGGAGGGCGTGTGCTCAACGTAGTTGGTTTCGGAGACGACCTTGATTCGGCCCGAGACACAGCCTATGCGGCTTGTGAAGCGATCCAATTCAAGGGGAAACAGCTCCGGACAGATATCGCCCTACCCCAGTAGCCGCATACCCGACAACCCTTACCGGTGCTACCACTCCCACCCGAGGAACAGGATCTCCGCGGTGTCTTCGCCGTCGTAGTAGCGGCATTCCCAACCGAAATCGCCAAGGTCGAACCGTCTCTTCCAGGTGTCATAACGATTCGCCGGAAATAGCTCTTCGTTCTCAGAAGATGTGGCCGAACACCTTTCGTCGGCGGCGGCGACAGTGTGTTGGGCTAACCAGGCTGACCCGCTCACGCCAACGAACCACGCCAACATTGACGCAGCAGCCCGGTTCACTGATCCAGAGCTTCTCACGAAAAGACTTGTCCAAAACCCGCCTGACGGTTCCCGGAGCGAACCGAGTTCGTCGCTTCCGAAACAGTGGGGGTGCAGGGACTCCGACGCCCAAAACACCCGTCGGATCCTCGTCTCTTAGGTCATACTCGGAAAGAGGGTCCCAAACAGACACCGCCCTCAACTTCTGGCGTGCCAGAATCGGGGTTGTGATACCCAGATACTCCCTACCCAAAATGTCAAAGATCTGGTCGGACGAGCACCGCTTCGAGGTGTGGAAAGATGTGGAAGCGTTCGCGCTAGCAGCCTGGGCCGATCAAGGTGTGGTCCCCCGAGAAGCGGCCGAATCCGCGCTCAACGCCGCCACTCCTACGCCTTCTCAGGTCATCGAACGCGAGGCCATCACCAATCATGACATGGCTGCCTTCGTAGACATTCTCGCCGCCAACACCTCGACCGGAGGCGAATGGATTCACTTTGGTCTCACCTCATCGGATGTCCTGGACACTGCGGGTGGCGTTCTGATGCTTGATGCCGCCAACCTTCTGCTAGAAGACATCAAGAACTTGTACGACATCGTCAAGGCTCGGGCGTTTGAACATCGTTCAACTCTGATGATTGGACGGACCCACGGAATCTGGGCCGAACCCATGGGCGTTTGAACTTGCTCGAGACTACCGTCGGATGGTCGCCGCTCGGGACTCGGCGGCCGTCGGAAAGATCAGCGGTGCCGTGGGTACCTACGCCCACACTCCTCCCGCAATCGAAGCGAGTGTCTGCGAACGTCTCGGGATTGGCATAGAACCGGCGTCTTCACAGGTGACCCACCGTGATCGCCATGCTGAGTTCCTCCAGACTATTGCCCTGACTGGATCATCAATCGAACGATTTGCCACCGAGATTCGACACCTTCAAAGGTCCGAAGTCCGAGAAGTACGAGAGGCGTTCGGAAAAGGCCAAAAGGGATCTTCGGCAATGCCCCACAAGCGAAATCCAATCATGTCCGAGAGAATGGCAGGGATGGCCCGCCTCCTCCGCGGATACGCCCTAACCGGTCTGGAGAATGTCTCGCTTTGGCATGAACGCGATATCTCCCATTCTTCGGCTGAGCGGGTCGCCATCCCAGACGCATGCCTCGCACTCGACTACATGCTCACTGTCTTCGCCGACTTAGTTGAAAACCTCGTCGTCGATTCTGATCGGATGGCAGAGAACCTGGCATCGACATATGGTCTCGTCTATTCACAGGCGGTGTTGCTGGAACTCGTCAAGACAGGGATTTCGCGAGACCAGGCCTATAGAATCGTCCAGCGAAACGCCTTACGGGCGTGGGACGAGCGGAGACAGCTCTTGGATCTCCTCAAAGAGGATCCCGAAGTTGAACTCGACCAAGAACACTTGAATTCCTGCTTCTCGGCCGAAAGATTCCTGGCAAACAGCGAAATCGTGTTCCAGCGCCTGGAGGAATCTCAGCTCTGATCAGGGATCTCGGGGTCCTCGAACCTTCCCGAAGCCGGTCCGTAATACCGGATAAACGTTTCGGCGAACGGCTCGGTTGGCAGAAGCACCAGTTCGCCGCGTGTCGTCCGATGGTTCTCCACAGGGATACTGACGTTGATGATGTCCTTGTCGTCGTAACTGCGGAACCTGAAACCCAATCGGGCCACGTCTAGAAGGCTCCATCCCGAATCGATCTTCACGGCACCCGAGAGATTCTCCAAAGCATCCCCCAGCGAAACCAGGGAGCCATAACTGGCGAGTTTGCGGCCAAGTTGGAAAAGCACATCGCGCTGATGCTTCTGTCGAGTGAAATCGCTCCAGGGCGCCACCACCCACTCTTCCTCGACTAGCTGTTCCGGATGGCGAGAACGCACCCAGGCGAGAGCGGTCGCTCCGTCCACCAACCGGCACCCGGGTTCCGGCAAGTCAAGCCCACTGTCCACATCCCGAAGGGGGACATTGTTGCAGACGGTGACCCCACCCAACCGGTCAACGACCACTGGGAACGTCTTGAAATCGACTTTGGCGAAATGGTCCACGTTGATTCCGGTGAAGTCGCCAACTGCAAGGGCTAGAAGCTCCGTGCCCGTCGCCATCCCCGTGCAACCACCCAAATTCGTGTTTATCCGTGCCTCGGTCTTCCTGCATGGATTCCAAACATAAAGAT
>CAYTVW010000099.1:0-6526 GCA_964441865.1 uncultured Acidimicrobiaceae bacterium | reverse complement strand
GGGGCCACGATGTCAGTAGGAGAAGGTCCGGGAACGGATATGCAGCGCCGGTACTGAGGCACGCGCCAGTGGCAACGTCGTTGCCAGCCGAGGTCAGGGTGTTGACCCCCGGTAATGTCACCGACGCCATCCGCTTGAAGTGCAAACGCCGTTGTCTCGACCAAGACGATCCGTGTGAACGCGATCGTCGCAGAAAGGGAAACCTAGTCCTGACAGGAAGCGCCACGAAACGCCCTCATCCCCACCGGATGTGGCGTCTCGGGAGCCTCAAGTCAGGCGGTGGTTCGGTAGCCGGAATCGAGTGGGCTATCGGCCTCCTTGGAGATTCTGTCTCACTTTGGAGCCCGTTGTCGGAACAACAAAGGACCAATCAGGAAGCGCTGACAGGAGCGAGGACAAGGTCGAAACAAGACCAAGCACACATGTGCCGTGACTCCCTCCGGCACAATGGGTGCTAGACCCTGCTACTTCAGAACCGGCGAGCGGTTTCGAGTCAGCTACGAGCCCGGCCTACAGGCCGGGCTCGGCACTTCCCGACTGAAACGACGAACCCGGATCACTCAACCTCGACAAATCCAGCCGCCTATCGAGAGCGATCTGTTCGCCTGTCCCGACAGACGATCCGTACGAAAGGGCTCTCCCCAAGCGATTGAACCTCGGGATCCGATCCGACCTATGGATCGACGGGTGACCCCTTCCACAACACAGGGAGACTCTTCCCTTGATCAGAGGACGTGGAAACCTCCGAGGGAATCTCCTTTCCTGCGCGATTCGGACCGCTTGCCCAACAATTCGTGACTTTCGGAGGAATCACCCAATTCCCTAACCCGAGTATCCTCCAGAGAGGTGGATCAGAGAACACACAACGACCTCTTCAAGCCCGGAGAAGAATGCGGTGTCTTCGCCATATACGCTCCCGGTCAACAAGTCTCCAATCTCATCTATTTCGGGCTCTTCGCACTCCAGCACCGAGGCCAAGAAGCAGCGGGGATAGCGACCTCAGACGGACAGACCCTCACCGTCGTGAAGGACTTAGGACTGGTGTCATCGGTCTTCGACAGTTCAGACCTGGCCGCCCTCGACGGACATCTCGGTATCGGCCACACCCGTTACTCAACCACGGGGTCGAGCCTGTGGGAAAACGCTCAGCCTTCCCACCGTCAAGTCGGTGCAACCTCCGTTGCTCTTGCCCATAACGGAAATCTCACCAACACAACAGACTTGGTAGCGGAACTCGGAACCGACGCCGCTACCACCGACTCCAACCTCATTCTGAGAGCAATCGCCCAAGAAATCGACGACGAACGCTCAGACGCGAGAGGATTGGAGCTCGCTCTCTTGAAGTCCCTTCCCCGTATCGAGGGCGCATTCTCGCTCGCGATCATGGACCAAGGGCATATCGTCGGTGTCCGCGACCCCCACGGATTCAGACCTCTCTGTCTCGGATCACTAGGTGACAACGGGTTCGTACTCAGTTCCGAGACCTCTGCTCTGGACCTGGTAGGCGCGACATTCGTACGTGACGTTGAACCCGGCGAAATGGTGGTCATCGACGCCGGAGGGATAAGGTCTTTCCATCCTTTCGATAAGAAACCGTCCGCCTTCTGCATTTTCGAGTTCATCTATCTCGCTCGACCCGACTCGATCCTTTTCAACCGAACAGTGTTCTCAGTTCGCCAAGAGATGGGGAGAACGCTCGCTATCGAACACCCTGTCGAAGCTGACGCTGTTGTTCCTGTCCCCGAGTCGGGTATCCCCGCCGCACAAGGATTCTCGGAGGCCTCGAAGATACCGCTTGCCGACGGCCTCCTCAAGAACCGTTATATAGGCCGGACGTTCATCGAACCCACTCAGAAGCTCAGAGACCAGGGGATCCGCCTCAAACTCAATCCGATCCGTTCCACAATCGAAGGGAAACGAATCGTATTGGTGGATGATTCCATCGTCAGGGGATCAACGACACGACAGCTGGTGGCAATGGTCCGGAAAGCAGGGGCAAAGGAGATTCATCTCAGGATCTCTTCCCCACCCTACCGATGGCCGTGTTTCTACGGGACAGACACATCCGACCAGACCAAGCTTTTGGCAGCGAGGATGAGCGAGGACGAGATGGCCGAATTTCTCGAAGTGGACTCTCTCGGGTTCCTCTCCCTCGACGGTTTGGTGCGGGCCACCGGTGCACCGGCCGACGGATTCTGCACCGCCTGCCTATCAGGCGAATACCCGACCGACATCTCGAAGGCGGGTGGGAAATTCATCCTGGAGCTAGCCGAATGACCTCCTACAAAGACTCCGGAGTCGACCTTGAAGGCGCAGACCGCCACGTGGCCAACATAGGACCTCTCGTGACCTCCACCTGGGGCAAACAGGTAATCGGAGGTTTTGGTGGATTCGCGGCAGGCGTCGAACTCCCCCCTGGCTACAAAAAACCAGTACTGATGATGTCGACCGACGGCGTAGGGACCAAGCTCGAACTAGCCCGGATCGCCAACCACTGGGATGGTGTCGGTTTCGATTTGGTCGCAATGTGCGTTGACGACCTAGCGGTCGTTGGAGCCAAACCGATAGGTTTTGTCGACTACATGGCCGTTGGTTCGCTCAAGCCCGAACGAGACACAGCGGTAGTCGCTTCCGTCGCGAAGGCATGCGCTGCCGTCGACTGTCCTCTGGTAGGAGGTGAAACCGCTGAACACCCAGGTGTCATGGACGTCGACGCGATTGACCTTGCCGGAGCCGTCGTCGGGATCGTCGAAAAGGGGCGCGAGATCACAGGAGCCGGAATCGAAGCGGGAGACGCCATCGTCGGGATCGCCTCACCCAATCTCCGCTCCAATGGATTCTCTTTGATCAGGAGAATCGTCGGCGATACCGACCTCAACCTCCCCTTCCCCGGCGAAGACGCGACCTACGCCGAGGTCCTCTTGCGGCCGTCCGTTCTGTATTCGAACGGAGTCCTAGCGGCTATCGAAGCTGGCGGAGTGCGCGGGGCTGCTCACATCACCGGAGGCGGAATCCCCGGGAACCTCATCCGGCCAATCCCTTCAGACTTCGGGGCAGTGGTAGATCTCTCGAGCTGGGAAACACCCAACGTCTTCAAAGCCATTCAGGAGATGGGTTCCGTCTCCCCTGACTCTATGGTCGAGACATTCAACCTTGGGATCGGGTTCTGCCTCTTCGTGAACCAGACACAAGTCGAGTCCACAGTCACCTTGTTGAAGGAACACGGACACTCGTCCCTACAGATCGGCGAAGTCACAACAGGACCGCATAGAGTCGAGTTCGTCTAAGCGGCAGATAGCAGGAGATTCCTGCAAGAATCGAGCAGTTGTTTCATAAGGAGCGGAACGTGCGTATCCCCGCCAGGATCATCAGTCTTTCCCTAATCGTCATCTCCTTCGTTGCGTGCAGCTCGGAAGAGCCGATTGCCCCCTCGATCACCGGACCCGCAGGCGACGAGACCCGTGAAGTCGGCGACTCGATGACCATCGCGTTGGAAGCCAAATCCAATCCTTCGTCCGGGACTGTCCTCCACATCGCGACCGAAGGCTTTACCTGGACCCCCCAATATGCTTCTTCCTCCCACTACGAGGGCGAAGGTCATGCATTCCTATATGTAGATGACGTCAAGACGTCTCGGATTTACACCGAATGGTTCCATCTGGGATTCCTTCCACCGGGAGACCACGAGATCGCCGTGGAACTGGTCTGTAACGACCACGAGCCCTACACCAACAATGGAACCCCAATCAGAGCTGCCATACCGGTCCAGATCCAGGAAGACGAGGGGCCTGTAGATGTCTCTGTTACCCATGAGGCAGACGCTATGGACGTCGCTCTGATGGTCATGAAAGACGCCGAGGAGGGTTGGAACGTCTATCTCTTCCCCGAATACATGGATTGGGCACCCAGCAGGATCGGTGAGGAACACGAAATCGGTGAAGGTCATGCCCACCTATACATAGATGGCGAGTTGGTCGCCGAGGTTCTGGGGACCGCCCACCACCTCCCCCAACTCGACTCCGGAAGTCGGGAAATCTCAGTGAAACTAGTGGCGAATGACCACGGTGTGTACATATCGAGACGAGGAGATGTCGTCTATTCCATGACTGTCGAGGTCCCCTGACATAACCGTATGAATCTGGAGACTTCCTCCACTAATCGAGTCGAAATGACTTCGCGGGGTCCTAACCCTCGTCCTTGAGTTCAGCTGAGAGAAGTCGGGAACCCGACCGAGTCGTTGAACGTCATAGGACTTATGAAGAAGACGCTTTTTCTGATTGCCGCACTCGCTCTCTCAGCGTCCGCTTGCGGAACGGCCGAAAACCCCAACAACGAAAACGAATTGGTGGGAGAAAGGCCTCCGGAGTCGGTAGTCCTTACGGTCTCCTATCAGGGCGGATTCGTCCCTGTGGAACAGAACCTCGGGAATTCCGAGGCCTTTGTCCTCACGGCTGATAGAACCCTCTACGCTCCCGGCCCAACCACTTTCCTCTTCCCCGGACCGCTGATGAACCCGGTCTCTCCTGTCACAATCTCGGAGGAATCCTTCGCTGACATCCTCGGTTACCTGACCGATCTCGGGATCGCCTCGGTCGCAAACGAACGAATCGACCGTTCGTCCCTCGGTATCGCCGACGCCCAAGACACTGTTTTCACTTACTTCGATCCCAGCGGCGGCACCCATGTGCTCTCGATCTACGCGTTGGGCTTCGAGGTGGGAGACTCGGATTTGCGGGTTCTCGTGGCGGAATCCCTGCTTTCGCTACTTGAATCGGCGCATCGGACTGGAGTCAGTTCCACCGGACACCCCCTGGACAGCATGGTCGTGTGGGTCGGGCCCGCATTCGATGTTGATCCCGAATTCGAGGACATTCGTAGTTGGCCGCTCCCCATCAAATACAACGAAATGAACCCCGGTGGAGGCGAGTGGCGTTGTGTCGAATTCAGCGAGGAAGAGGCACTGAGTCTGATGGGAGTCTTCGAGGCCGCCACCTCGGCGACAACCTGGGTTGAAGGTGACCAGACCTGGAAGATCGTCCCCCGCATCATGTTCCCGGGGACAGCCGGCTGCCCGGCTCTCCCGTAAACGAACCGCCACGGCTTCGAGTCTGAAGCCTCACCTGCCAGAATCAGTTGGATGAAGCGCTCAGTCCTGATAGCAGTTGCCCTTTTGGTTTTCTCTTGTTCTTCGGCCCCGTCCCCGACCTCGTTGATCCCGCCACAAGACGGGGAAACCAACTGGGACAACGCGTGCAATGCCGCGGTCGACCACATGCTCGAGCTAGTGGCCGACCAAGTCACCGAATACGGAGACCTGACGCCCAAAGAACTCTTTTCATCCGAACTCGATTCCGAGATGTCGGAAAGAGGCAAAGCGGTCATCTCAGAACTAGAACAGAACTCCTGCTCCCCCATTCACTACCACGTCTCGCTCATTGCCCGAATCGATGAAATCTCTTCGCCCACAACCAGTGGTTTCCTCATCAAGGCGAGAGCTATCGATCCCTCGCTGGATTCGTTGCTCTACCAATTCATGGGAAACGTCCACACGATTGTCACGCCCGAGAATCCCGCCAGCTACCCACCCGAATACGAATACCCACTTGAGCTCAATTCATGCGAAGACGTCTGGGACGCCGAGCTTGGGAGAGTCCACAAGACCATGGAAGTAGCCGACGGATTCACCGACGATTCGAGCGTTTCAGGAAGCCTCACCAACCCGGTCCAATACGCCCCAACCGACCGTGGTCCGATGAACGAGACCGCATTCCGAGCGGTTGCGTCGGGTCTCAGTTGCAGTCCAGGGGAACGTGTCTTCTACCTGGTCGAACACGCCAACGATTTCGCCGGAACGGGACTGTGGAGTTCCACCTTCAAATACGATTTTTTCCGTTCAATACTGGGTGAATACGTGCAAATGATCACCCAATAGGTGGTAGCACTTGGAACGATAGGGAAACACCGCTTGAGCGACGCGTTACTTTCCGTCCGAGTCCAAAGAGAAAGACAGGAATTGACAGAGACCCACCTTCCGTATCAGATTCGTGAGAAGTCATCGGAGCAAACGACTACATGAGCCCAGAGCGAGACATCTACGTAGATTTTCTTAGATCGTTCTCGCTTGTCATTGTCGTAATCTGGCACTGGGTCTTCACCCTCCTTGTCGTCTCTGAAAACACCGTCTCTCCAACCAACCCGATAGGCGATACTGCCGGAATGTGGCTAGCCACATGGGTGCTTCAGGTGATGCCGGTCTTCTTCTTTGTAGGAGGTTTCGCCCATCGCAGGGCGTTCGACAACTACACGAAAGGGACATCTCGCCGGTTCTTGAGACGCCGTTCCAGAAGACTTCTCTATCCCACTTTTGGATTAATTGCCTTCTGGATCACTCTCGGTCTCCTAATAGACAACTTCGCCCATCCGGAATGGGTCTGGTCGGCCGTGATGCTGGCCCTTTCGCCCCTCTGGTTCATTGGCGTCTACGAGACCCTGGTCGAGTCGGTGGGCGAGTTCGTGCACGGCGCGG
>CAYTVW010000098.1:0-6543 GCA_964441865.1 uncultured Acidimicrobiaceae bacterium | reverse complement strand
TGGGGTGTCTTGGGTGTCCCAGTGATGTGGGAAGTGTTCTGGCTGAACGTGGTGCTCAAAGGTGTTATCGGGGTGGCTTCAATCCCTTGGATCTACCTAGTTAGGCCAATGCCGATCGATTCCGATTGAGGTTGCCGCCGGAGGCCTCACCGGTCACTCAGCGACGGTTGTGGTTGTCTCTAACTCCTCGGGGAGGGTCGAAACCATCTCATACCCCAAGACTTTGATCTGTTGGAGAGCGAATTCCGGGTACACATTCCCGTCGATTGTCTCGGCCTGGAAGACGTCGTCGATGGTGATGACCAGCTTGCTGGTCCCCCTTGAAATGTAGGGGACGACTTGCTCTCCACTCAGGTCGCTCAATGTGGTTTGAGTTGGGAGGTCTTCGGTCCTTAGGTCGGAGATTGTGATCGTCTTGGCTCGATAATTGCGGCGATGTCTTGTCGCGTCGGCCAGGTTGACCCAGACAATCTGGCTCACCTTGTATTTCTTCCCGAGGACAATGTTGATCGTTACCTCGGCATCGTCGGGAAGGCTATGCCAGTTGAATTGGTACTCGCCTTCGGCGGTCTCAAGGTTGCTGCATTCGAAAGTGGCGTAGCCGGGGATAGAGCAGGTGATGTGAAGGATCAGTGCTTCGACCGGCAAAGCGAGGGTGGTCGTGGTGGCGGGGGTGGTTGTCGAGGGGATCGGGTCGTCGGCCGATATTGACTTCCAGAGGAATACGAGAGCGAAGACTCCGACGAGGAGGCCCGCTAAGGCCATGGCGGCCCGTGTCCCGGCAGTGGATTGAAGAACGGGTCTTGGGGCTATGGGGAGATTCGTCCGCGCGAGAAGAGCGCCGCACTCTTCGCAATGGCGGTTCGCTATAGGGTTGTAGTTTCCGCAAGAGGGACACTGGATCGTCTTCTTGGCAGGAGGAGTCTCGTAGACGGGTTGGTCCTCGACTGTCTCAGGAGGGGTGGTGTCGAGCGAGAAGGGTTCGAACGACTCGGGCTGGCTTGGTGTGGATTGGAGCTGGTCGACCCAAGCCCCACAGGTAGGACAGAACTGATCGCCGGAGACTACCGCCCCGCAATTGTCACAAATGTTCCTGGCCACTGCTGCGTTCCTATTCTCGGCGAAGCAAGGTTATTGTGCCACACATGAGCGATGTCGCGATCCGCACAGCTGAGAAATGGAACTTTGGTTCGATCATCGGGCTGATTGTCCTATTGGTCGTTGGGGCCTACTGCGCTTACCGGATATTTGATCGAGCGACCAAAGGCTGACCGGTCTGTCGTTTTCTTTGGGGTTGAACGGGAGGCCGGCGGATTTGGCCACGACAGTCATCTGTCACGCCCTGTCGTGAGAGCATTCCGTCGGTGGGGAGTCCTACGATCGGTCTCATGTATGTTTGTACCTCCTGTGGCTATTCGTCGCCGAAGTGGATGGGGTTCTGTCCGCAGTGTCGAGTTCCGGATCCTCTCGTAGAGGGAGACCGACCTTCTCGAAAGAAGAAGATCGAAATCCCAACCCCCGTCTCTATCGGCGATGTTGGAGAGACCGACGCGGTTCGAACGGCAGTGGGGATAGCGGAGATCGACCGAATTCTGGGGGGAGGACTAGTCGAGGGTTCTGTTGTGCTGGTCGGCGGAGAGCCGGGGGTGGGGAAGTCGACTCTGCTTATGCAAGCTGCAGGGACGCTGGGGTCTTCAGGGGTCAAAGTGTTGCTTGCCTCCGCTGAGGAGTCGTCCGATCAGGTGGGGATTCGGGCGCGACGTCTGGGCATAATCCACCCGGAGATCTCTCTTCTTTCAGAGGTCGACGTCGATCTAATTCTTGGTGCGGCCGAGGCCACGAGACCCGACGTCTTAGTGGTCGATTCGATCCAGACGGTGAGTGTTCAAGAACTGGGTTCTGCGCCTGGTTCGGTGTCGCAGGTCAGGGAGTCGGCTGCTCGTCTGATCCGGTTCGCCAAAAAGTCGGGTGTGGCCGTGGTGCTGGTCGGGCATGTCACCAAAGACGGGGGGTTGGCGGGCCCCAAGCTGTTGGAGCATATGGTCGATGTTGTCCTCTATCTGGAGGGCGATCCCGACCGGGGTTTCCGGGCGCTGAGAAGCTTCAAGAATCGGTTTGGCCCCACTCACGTCGTGGCGCTCTTCGATATGGAAGACGGCGGTCTGGTCGAGGTCTCTGACCCTTCGGAAGCTTTCCTTTCGGAATGGCAGACAGGAGTCGCCGGGACTGTCGTGTTCCCAACGGTCGAGGGGCGGCGTTCGGTCTTGGTGGAGATTCAGGCGTTGGCGGGGAGGAGCCCTCTGATGCAGCCGAGACGGGCGGTCCGGGGTCTAGAGCCTTCGCGGGTGCATCAGCTTCTGGCAGTCCTAGAACGCCACTGCGGATTGGTGTTTTCAGGGTTCGAGGTCTATGTGAACGTGGTTGGCGGATGGAATCTGGAGGACCCCGGATCGGATCTTCCGGTTGCTCTCGCTCTTGCGTCGTCACTTCTCGACCATCCTCTGGGCCCATTGGCTGCCTGGGGCGAGGTGGGGTTGGCGGGGGAGGTTCGGCCTGTTGCTTTCGACGCCCGGCGTCGAGAAGAGGTGGAGCGACTGGGGATCTCTAGGTTCTTGACCGTAGAACCGGGGGCTCACCGGCGACTCTCCGAGGTGTTAGGGGAGGCCGGTTTGTCACTCCCCGGGGCTTCGAGCTGATACCCTTGCTTTCGTGGTGACGAACTCGGCTTCAGTTCTGGAGGTCCTTGAGCGTTTGGCGCCTGGGACTCCAATCAGAAATGGCCTGGAACGTATCATCCAGGCTGGCAAAGGTGCCCTCATTGTTTTGGGATCGGGTCGAGATGTCGACGAGATCTCCAGTGGGGGATTTCTTCTCAATGGCTCGGCCTTCTCGCCGGCGCGTCTGCACGAGCTAGCGAAGATGGACGGAGGGATCGTCCTCGATCTCGATTCGGGGATGTTGACTGCGGCGAACGTCCATTTTGTTCCTAGTGCGGATATCCCCACAGACGAGACGGGATCGCGGCATCGCACGGCCCAGAGGATCGCTCTTCAGACGGGACGTCCAGTGGTCGCAGTGAGCGAAGGTCGTCACATAGCCACCCTCTACATCGACGGACAGAAGATAGAGCTTCCCAGGCCGACCGCGGTGGCGGAGCGGGTGAATCAGGAGCTTCAGACTTTGGATCGTCTCCGCCGTCAACTTGCGGAGGCGGAACAGCTGCTCACTCTCCAAGAAGTGAACGGTGCCGCCAGCTATCGGGCTGTGGCTTCTGTTCTGCAACGGTCCGAGCTGATTCGAAGGGTCGGGGCCGGGATTGAGAGATACACCATCTCTATGGGGGACGAGGGGAATCTGGCTTCGGTCCAGCTCCAGGATCTGCGACAAGGGGTGGAGAATCTTCTTGATCTTACGCTCCGTGATTATGTCCCTACTCGACGCCCCAAAGATTTGAACGATGCGATGAAAGCCCTCGAGTCTTTGAGTGAGAGCGAACTCTCAGATCCTTCCGAGGTGTGCCGGACTCTCGGATTCGCCGATCTTGAATCCGAAGCATCCCCGCGAGGGTATCGGCTTCTCGACAAGGCAGGGCGGATGCCGGAGAGTGTCAGAGACGAGCTTGTCCGCCAATTCAAGTCACTCGACAAGATGCTTCACGCTTCGAAAGAAGAACTCGAAACCATCGAGGGCATAGGTGTTGCTCGGGCCGCTCAGCTCCGCCACTACTTCGACAGGCTCGTCGCTTTCTCGGATCAGTGACCTCGGCGTTCGGTATACCGCTGACTGTTGGTACACTTGCGCCCCGCATGGCCAACCCATCCAGTTCATCCAAAAACAAGTCCAAGTATTCGGTCGGCGACAAGGTGGTCCATCCTCAGCATGGCGCAGCCACCATTGCCAAGAAGGTGAAGCAAGAGTTCGCCGGGACAAAACGTGATTATTACGTCCTGGAAATCTCCACCGAACAACTCACGGTGATGGTTCCTGTCGACACGATTGACACTGTGATCCGCCCGATTATCTCTAAGAACGAGGCCAAGAAGGTGTTGGCGGTCCTCAAAGACGAGCCTCAGGAGGCAGGCGCCAACTGGTCGCGGTGGTACAAGGTCCTCAACGAGAAGATGACTTCGGGAGACATTTTTCAGGTCGCCGAGGTTGTCCGCGACCTCAACTTTGCCCAGCAAACCAAGGGGATTTCGCCGGCTCTCAAGAGAATGCTCTCGAAAGCCCGGCTCACACTTTCGTCGGAGCTCTGTTTCGCTCTCGGGATCGACGAGGACGAGGCCGTGAAGCGGCTCGATAAGGCGCTCCCCATGTTTGAGCCAATCGAGTGATCCGGGTAGGTTCGGGTTTCGACGTTCATGCTTTTGGTGGGGTTCCGCCGCTGATTCTCGGAGGGGTCGTTGTTGACGACACTCGGGGTTTGGAAGCCACGTCCGATGGTGACGCGGTGGCTCATGCTGTCTCGGACGCGGTTCTGGGGGCGGCGAACCTTGGGGATATGGGGACTCATTTCCCTTCTTCTGATCCTCGATGGGTCGACGCCAATAGCCTGGAGATGCTTTCTGATGTTGTGAGAATGGCCTCCGACGTGGGAGTAGAGGTTGATTTTGTTGATGTGACTGTTGTCTCCGAATCGGTGAGGATCTCGGATCATCGTCGAGAAATCGCAGCAGGGATCGCCCGGGCGGTTGGGATCGACCCGGCGTTGGTCTCGGTGAAGGCGACAAGCACCGACGGGCTAGGTTTTGTCGGCCGTGACGAGGGCCTGGCAGTTCTGGCTACGGTTACAGCTCACACCACTACTTAGGGTCATTGACCATGGAGATCTACAACACCTTGGGGCGGCGACTGGAGGAGTTCGTTCCTCGCGATCAGGGAAGAGTTGGGATGTATGTGTGTGGCCCGACTGTTCAGTCGGAGCCGCATCTTGGCCACGGGCGGGTGGCAGTGGTTTTCGACGTGGTTGCCCGTTATTTCGAGTGGAGGGGCTTCGATGTCACTTACGTCTGCAATGTGACTGACGTGGAGGACAAGATCATTGCGGCTGCTTCGGAAGCCGGGGAGACTATGGAGGAGCGCGCGGCGAGGATGGTTGCCCGCTTCCATGCTTTGTACGAGGCTTTGGGGAATCGCCCACCCACCATCGAACCGTATGCGACTCGGCATATCCCTGAGATGATCGAGATGATCCAGGCCCTGATCGGTCGGGGTCTCGCCTACGCGTCGGATAACGGTGACGTGTATTTCCGGGTGAGGGATTTGGGTTCCGGATATGGGAAGCTTTCGGGGCGGAACGTTGATGATCTCCGCTCTGGTGCCCGTATCGACGTGAACGAGGCGAAAGAAGACCCGCTGGATTTTGCCTTGTGGAAGGCCGCTAAACCGGGGGAGCCGGCTTGGGATGCGCCATGGTCGTCTGGTCGACCCGGATGGCACATCGAGTGTTCGGCGATGGCATCCAAGTATTTGGGTCCGAATTTCGATATTCATGGGGGTGGGAGCGACCTGATTTTCCCGCATCATGAGAACGAGATCGCCCAATTCGAGGGGGCGACCGGAGAAGGATTCGCCCGGTATTGGATGCACAACGGGATGGTCAATCTGGGTGGCGAGAAGATGTCGAAGTCGACTGGCCATCTGGTCGAGTTGGCCGATGCTGTCGAACGTTACGGTGGGATAGCTATCCGTCTTCTCTATTTGAGGGCGCATTATCGGTCGCCGCTCGAGTTCACCGACGAACTGAT
Organism: uncultured Acidimicrobiaceae bacterium; assembly: GCA_964441865.1. Lineage (GTDB taxonomy): Bacteria > Actinomycetota > Acidimicrobiia > Spongiisociales > ZC4RG35 > CAYTVW01. The sequence goes on along the minus strand of CAYTVW010000098.1, from coordinate 796 downwards.
GTCCGAAGCTGTGACTGCCCTAACCCGGATCGGGCGGTTCTTCGACCGTGCTCCCCGTGTTGATGATTCTCACCCCGATCCCGAGGTCCTCCGGAAATTCACCGAGGCAATGGAAGCCGACTTTGGGACTCCTGATGCGATTGGTGTTGTTTTTGACGCGATCCGCGACGCTAACCGTCTCCTTGATGAGGGCGGCGAAGCCGATTCTTTGGTGGCGGCGGTCCACGAGATTGTCGACGTATTGGGTATTCGCCCTCCTGTCCTGTCGGAAGATTTCGACGATATTGCCTTTGCCGTCGCCGAGTTGGCCGGGGAGGTTGGGTTGCGTTTGGGCGAGTCCACTGAGGCAACTCTGGACGCCTTAATCGCTAGAAGGTCGGAGGCGAGGGCTACCAGGGATTTCTTAATTTCCGACCGGATCCGTGATGGTTTGAACCGTTTGGGTGTGGCGATTGAGGATGGTGCCGATGGCACTCGCTGGTATCGGGTTTAGGGTCGAAGGCGTTCACGCGGTGGCGGCGGCTCTGTCGGCTGGTCGTGTCACGAAGTTGTTTGTGGAAGAGTCGCGGCTTCGGGGCGGTCCGGTGGCCGAGTTGATCTCCGTGTTTCCGGAGGTGGCGGTCCGGCGGGTGGAGGATGTTCGGTCGGTGGCGGAGACTTCTGCTCCTCAGGGGGTTGTGGCGGAGTGTCGGCCGATTCCTACGGTGGACCTTTCGGATTTGGCGGGGCCGGGTGCAGCTTTGGTGGCGGTTGACCATGTTGAGGACACCCACAATTTGGGAGCGATTGCCCGGAG
>CAYTVW010000097.1:4380-6563 GCA_964441865.1 uncultured Acidimicrobiaceae bacterium | reverse complement strand
CGAGAAGCGATCGCTTCTCTAGGAAGAGCAGCCATATCCCCCAGAGTCGTGATGCCCAACCAGCGGAAAGTCGCGACCAAAGACTCGACCCCTTCGCCTCTCCCAGTGGCCAGACTCGTCACGTCTAGTTCTTGAAGAAATCGACCAGTGTCCGAGACGATCAGAGCCGGATTGGCCGCTTTAGCGGCTAGCGAAGCCGCAAAAGGGCCGTCGGCCACCCCCATCTTCGCCTCTTCACCAGCTAGCTTTTCACCTATCAAGCGAACGATCTCATCCTCTGCCCTGTAATACCGCAACGCCCCCGACAATGGAACAAACAGCAAACCAGGATCAGAGACTTCAACTCGAGGAACGATCTCCTCTACAAGTTGCACCAATGGCTCGAACCGTCTTGTCTCTTCGTCACGGTCTCGTATAAGGACCACTGCCTCTGGATAAAGCCCTTCGGCTTGACGACGAGGCATCCCCGCTTCGATCGCTTCTAGTCCGGCCGAAACCGCCACCACCGTCGAAGCAGGTGGAGGCTCAACCACCAGAAAAGGTCTATCCGACGGCGCGTCCGGCCGTCGAAGCGACCAGTTCGGGAACCACACACATAGCACCCTCACCAGTGTCCTCCACCGTCACGAGACGAGTCTCCCCTGCCACTCCTCTCCCCGATAACTCCAGATCCATCCGTCTCACCGCCAGGCGCCCATGACCACTCTCTAATCCGTTCCAAGAGATACGGGCAGCTCGAATTCGGAGATGAGAGATACCTACCGGCAAAGAGCCCACGAGAGGTCGGAACACAATCCGGACTCTCCTTGCCCTCATCAACGCCACTAGACGCCTCAGATCGTGTTCTTTTACCCCAGAGGGGACTTCGGCATAGATTGCTCTCACTCCTTCACAAAGCGCTGCCGTCACCTGCGACCAAATTCGGGGTTGATCACATTTGACATAGATCAGATGATCTCTTCTCACTCCCGCCTCCCATGCTGCCTCAGGAGACATCCACCCCTTCACGTCAAGGACCACTACAGGTGCCACCTGTGAAGGACCAACAAGCAAGTGATACCCGAGCCGCGCCATCCCCATACCGATGGCACCGTTCAGCTCGAACGGTCGTCCCGGTTCCAATTCCGGAAAACCCAGAGGACCTTCAACCCCTTCCGCCCAATGGAGCATCCCGCCAATACCAGCTGAGATTTGAGAGGATTCCCACGCCATCTACTCAGTTTATCGAACATATGTTCGATGTCTAGTCGGAGACAAGACCGAGTATCAGAAAACAGGGAACGACAACACGGACACGCTCTTCTCCCCGATTCCCACCGGCATCAGACCGGACCGATCACGCGACTAGATCGTCTTGGGTTTCACGAGCGAGATTCAATCAGCGGGAATCCTGCTTCAAAGCAGTGTCGATGCTCAAAGCCGATGCAACCACCAAAGACCTCAACGGATCGACAAGCCGTTTGTGAATCTGAACCACATAATTATCCGCTGTAGTGAAAACCTCTTTCGCCATTCCACCCCAAGTCTTCGAGACCCGAGCAACCTCGACCCCAGATGAGTCCTCTATCCGGAAATCCCAAGCCCTCCAGTTTTCCGCCTTGATCTCACCGACCTCGGCCCCCTGACCATCGAGAAGAGCAAAGTTAATTTTCCCGATCATGTTCTTCTGTTTGATCGTCCCAATCTGACGACCCTCACCGTCGGAGACCACCACCGACGACTTGAATACCTTCGCGGGACGGGTCAGCCGGAGAAGAACACGACCCGTGTCGTCCGAGACATCAAGATGAGTGGTCATGAATTGGTCAAGGTTGCTCACCAAGCGCATCACTTTGGCCGCACCAGACTGACCCACCTGATTCACCGAGCCGATCTCGACCCCTTCCTCATCAAAGACTCGATAGTGATTCGTCAACTCAATGAGTTTCGCTTTCTGGTTCACCACCAACAACTGTCGATCAAGTAGAGACCCAGCGACTGCTCCAGGTCCTCGATCGCCCGACTCCGAGCGAGAATCAGCCCTTGGCGGTGCAACAGACCCAGGTTTCGCAGTCGCCGAAGGCTCGGACAACTCGTTGAGACGCTCAAACTTCCCAATCCGATCAGTGCTCACCGTCCCTTTATCCGAGACATCGTCAGTCCATTTGGACCCGTCGAAATATCGGTACTCGTGACGTTTGGTC
>CAYTVW010000097.1:0-4370 GCA_964441865.1 uncultured Acidimicrobiaceae bacterium | reverse complement strand
ATCCTGGAGTGGTGTTCTTCATGACATATATACAAGCTGTTTTACGCAAGAAATGCCTGTCTGTGCGATGATCTCTTCCGTGAAACCAACAGTTGTCTACACAGATGGTGCTTGTTCCGGAAATCCTGGGCCCGGGGGGTGGGCCTGGGTAGTCCCCGACGGACCACACGCCAGCGGCTTCGACAAAGACACCACGAACCAACGAATGGAACTCACTGCTGTCCTCGAGGCCACGCGATCTCTCCTGGGACCGCTCCTAATCAAGAGCGATTCCGCCTATGTAGTGAACTGTTTCCGCGACGATTGGTGGAAAGGTTGGCTGAGACGAGACTGGCGGAACAGCCAGAAGAAGCCGGTAGCCAACAGAGACCTGTGGGAGCCTCTCGTCGAACGCTACCAAAGGGGAGATCTAGAACTCGAGTGGGTCAAAGGCCACGCCGGAGACAAGTGGAACGATGTTGCAGATCGACTCGCGGTTGAGGCGATCACCCGGCATCAGATGTAAGCCTCTCCTCGTCTCCGCAACACCGCGCTGTGAGAATCACCCACCACCGTCGTCCACCCAAGTCATGATCTGTTCACAATCTGGATCGAGATCGACACTCACCCATGTCCGCCGCCGCCGAACCCACCAAATACCAACTCCGCCAACCGCTAGCACTCCGAAGCCTCCGACAAGCCACCCCACGCCTCGACCGGCAGCCGCCTCGTATGAATCGACGATCCTACGCGCTTCCTCTACGACTCGATCATATTCACCGGCCCTGTAGAGATCAGCCGCACTATCGAAATGGCCCCCCACGTTGGTGAATAACAGACCAACTTTGACCAAAAGGCTTTCTCGAGAATCGATTAATCCGTGTGCCTCATCGATCGCCCTGGCCGCCTCCAGATCCTTATCCACCAGTGGCACCAACAGCCCAAGATCCTCTGAAGCCTCGAACTCGGGTTCCAAAGAGAGCCCGGCGACACCGGTCTTTTGAGCGATCGCCTCAATCTGGTCCCGAGTGTCCAGGATTTCGACAGCGATATCCAGCTGTTTCGATGCCACATCAAAATCCCAATCGCTCATCGGGAGACGGATGGAGATGGGCAATCCCCACTCCCCTGCACGCTCTTCGATCTCCAGATACTTGGCCCGAACGACCTCGCGTTCTCTAATCAGACGGAGTTCGTCCCGTCCCGCGACAAAGGAGACGAACAGGTCCACTGCCCGATTGGAGCCACCAAGGTGTTCGAACAAGTCCAACATCCTCTGCCAATCATCCACCTTGCCGACCTTCTCTGGTCCACCGTCGCCCTGGTAGACGATCAGGTCGGAGAACGAGACCGCCATCAACTCGGCCAGCCGGTCGATCCCAATCTCTTCGGAGATTTCGTGGATAACCCACCACGAAGCCGTGTATCCGTACATCTCGTAATCGGCGCTCTCCTGGAAAGTGGATGGAGATCTCCAGTCGGCCAGAGGGAATGCGACGGCGCTGTTCGGGATCATGGGCTCGTCGGCCTCCCATCCCATCTCAAGAAGGGTCCTGTAGGCGAACTCCTCCACAAGGCCTTCGGCTATCCAACGAGATCCGAACTCAGTGGAATTGATCCACGAGTGGGCAATCTCGTGGAGGGTCACTTTCGGATTCAACTGTTCGCCGATTTCAATCAGGCCTTCTCCATGTAGATACCACCCGCCATATCCGTAAACGGTGGGCGTATACGACTGACAAATCTCGATCTCTTCGAGTGGCCAATCGATTCCGATCAGGTCGGCTAACAGAGGGAACCCGATCTCGAGCGTCTCCGCCACACTGGAAGCCCACTCCGTGTCTTCTTCCCACGACTTGACTGTTATCGGGCCGAGTTCTGTCTCCAATCTCGTTTCCGCCAGTTTGGTGTCGTCTCGAGCGGTGAACATGACGAACCATCCCGAAGGGTCAGGGATCGACGTCTCCTCATAGATAGTCTGGCCGTCGACCGAACTCGCACGCATATTCCCCCCGACGACTTCGGTGTCCATGCTCTTGTCGACGGAGATAGAGACGGAGGATTCTCCTTCATCTCCAAACGCCCACGCGTAAAACCAGACATACGCCGGATTGATTCTGAACAATCCCTCAGAGCGTGGAGCACCGCCGACCAGGTTGTACATCAGAGTCACTTTGGCGGTCTCGCCCGACCAGATTTTCCGTCCGAAATCCACTTCCACCACGTAAGCATCAGCCGGTTCGTACTCTTCGAGAATCGAGACCTTCACGGCCTTCCCGCTACTGGTCACGGCTCTGAGGTCAGAAATCCCTGTCGGGACTGCGACTTGTACACCCGCGAAGTCGTAACGAGTGACGACGTAACCCCCATGAGAGATGCTGGTCATGTTGTTTGTACAGCTCATCTCGACCCGGACAGCCACCTCGCCCTCATCGGCGTTCACTTCGTAGGTGGTGTCGGCTGACACCGACAGGCCCCGAATAGTCCTCACTTCGTGAAGCGCGAGTTGACTGGCCGTAGCCCCCGGGGGGGCTACGGCTATTACGAAAAGGATGCTCCCGGCCCAGACGACCGCCCGCTTCATACTGTCACGATAGCGCCGGAAGCAAGGTTCGTTTTGAAGGTTGGAGTCGAGTCCAAGCCCCCAAAACCTTCTAGGAGGTGATCATGAATTGAACGTTGACGGATATGGAGACTGTAAGTTCTCCAGACTGGATCGGGGTTGAGGCGGCACCGTCCATTGCCATAGCCCTCTCGGCGTAGACCGCTGGAGGAGAACTGTAGGTGGTCTCGCTGATCGTGACCGCCCTCCCCAACGTCACCCCTGCCAAACCGGCAAGCTGATTGGCTTTCTCTTCGGCGTCTGCCCAAGCCGCGTCACGAGCCTCTTTCACTAGTTCGGCGTCGTCCTCGATCTCGAACGAAATCGAGTTCACCACCGCGTCGTCGCCGCCGGCTTCGACGGCCGCGTCAATGACTTCGCCTCCCTTTTCGATATCACGAATCTTGATCGACAAGATGTTTCCGACTCGATACCCGATGATCAGACGAGTGTCCCGGGAGTAGTCGTATTCGGGGTAGACCGTGTAGGAAGTGGTTTGGATATCTCGGTCTTGCACCCCACCGGCCTTGACTGCCTCGATGATTTCGTTAGCCAAAGCGGCTGCGTCTCCGTTGGCGGCATCAACAGTTGGCCGGATAACGCTCACACCAAGAGTCACCCGGAGCACGTCGGGGACTCCGACAGCTTCACCGGTCCCTGTGACAGTTATCACGTCTTTGATATCCCTTTCGTTGATATTCACGATTGGCGGTTCGCTTTGAACCGTACATGCACTCACGCCCATCAGAGCGGCAAGGAAAACGATTGTCTTCTTCATAGTGATTTGACGCCGGACCGCTCCGACCGGTTCCCACCACCGCTAGCCTCGACCCTCATGTCCGAATTCATCTATCAGATGTACAGGTGCTCTAAACACATCCCTCCCAACCGGGATGTTCTCAAAGACATCTCCCTCTCGTTCTATTACGGAGCCAAGATCGGTGTCCTCGGCCACAACGGAGCCGGAAAGTCAACCCTTCTGAAGATAATGGCCGGCCAAGACGACGCTTTCACCGGAGAGGCCCGGCTAGTCCCGCCATACACCTCAGGGCTCCTTGAGCAGGAGCCGTATCTGGATTCTGAGAAGAACGTCTTAGAGAACATCATGGACGGTGTAGCCGAGACCCAAAGGCTTCTCGACCGATACAACTCAGTCCTCGAATCATGGGGAAACTCTGACGCCGATTTCGAAAGACTCGGAGCAGAACAAGCCGAGTTGGAGAAGAAGATCGACGCCGTCGGCGCCTGGGACTTGGAGAGAAACGTTGCCATCGCAATGGACGCCCTCCGAGTTCCCCCGGGAGATGCTCCGATTAGCCGCCTCTCTGGTGGAGAGCGGCGTCGTGTCGCCTTGTGTCGACTCCTCCTCTCAGCTCCGGACCTGTTGCTTCTCGACGAACCCACCAATCATCTAGACGCCGAATCGGTCGCCTGGCTTGAACACCACTTGTCCGAATACCCGGGATCAGTAATCGCAGTAACTCACGATCGATACTTCCTAGACAACGTCGCCGGATGGATCCTCGAACTCGATCAGGGCCACGGAATCCCTTTCGAAGGGAATTACTCCAGCTGGCTTGAACAGAAGCACGCTCGCCTCGCTCAAGAAGAGCGCGAAGCTTCTAGCCGCCAGAAAGAGATCGCCCGAGAGCTCGAATGGGTGCGAATGTCGCCCCGAGCGCGCCAGGCTAAGGGAAAGGCCCGTCTGAGTGCCTACGAAGAGCTCGTAGCCCGGGCAGACCTCGCTGAACGCCGCCAGGGCGCCGTCGAATTGGAGATCCCTTTCACT